>NZ_JBDWLR010000059.1:0-37087 GCF_039973035.1 Sedimentitalea sp. | reverse complement strand
CAATCGCATCGAGATCATGTTCGGCAGGTTGAAAGATTGGAGACGGGTCGCGACCCGATACGACAGGTGCCCGAAGGTCTTCCTCTCCGCAATCGCGCTAGCGGCAACCGTCATCTATTGGCTATGAGTCCTGACCCTAGTCATGGCTATGGATTATGAAATGAAAGGACGAAAATGCGCTTAGATGAAAGCTCCACCATGGCTTGCCCTTTGTTGCGTACCTGCAGCTTGCTGACTATAACAAATAACGCTGTGCAACTTGAACGATATCCGCATAGTGTTTTTGAACTTGTTTTTACAACCTTTAGAGTCTCAATTGCCAGTAAATACGAAGCCAGCACTTCTACCTGACGGTGTTTATCAAAAAATTTGTAATGATGCGGTTGAAGATGCCGTGAAGAATGAATTTCTCGCTGCTTGTTCAGAATGTGACTGTGAAACAATCGCAGATGTACGCAATGGAGTCGGAGAAGCGTCTCTAGAAGAGGCTTACGACCTGTTTTGCTCAACCCGTCAGCATACAGGGGTTCCAGTGGTGTTAGTTGACGGAGAAACACTCGGTCGGGTCACAAACCTGAGAAATGCGGCGGCATATATAGCCAAGGGGCTGCGGCAGAGTGTGGATGATGTTCTACAGAAATTCTCTTGGCTTGATAGCCATGGCAGTCCGGCAGCCACGCCAAGTCAACGAGTTGAAGCCGTCGAATGGTTCGAAGAATTAAAGACAGCCATTGATCCTAACACTGGCGTGGCATTCTCGATCAGTCCGCCAGTTTGTTGGCTCTTCCGGTCTCATCATGGCAACCACAACGCAAACGATGACATAGCGAACGATGCCGATTGTTTGCCATGCCGCTTGGGGTTGCCAGGTTTACTCAACGATGAACAAACGTATGAAACTGGCCTAGATTATCTGTGTATGGTCGTCGCTGCTGCTGGCGCAAGCAACGTCAGAGCGTCTAACTTTTGCCATAGCGGATACTTAGGTGTAAGAGATATTTGGGAGCCGGGCGGCATGACCGCTCCCATTCCGTATGGCCCAAACCCATGTGTGGCGAAAGGTGGCCTACCCGAAATATTGAGCGATGCTGTTGGCTATCGGCATATTGTTGAACCATTACGTATTGTTAGGACTTGATGCAGATGCTTGATGATCTTCTTTTTAGACTTCGCGCCTATTCCCAAGGGGTTAGGACCAAAGGAGGATTTTCGGACCTTGAACTATTTTTAGCCCGACTCAAGCAAAACAGTGACTTTGATCCGCATGCAGCGGAACAAGCTTTGGCTGAGCTTGTTTCTTACGATGAAGCAAAAAATGAAGATTTTTCCATGGGCATTGTGCTGATCGCAGAGAAACTTGGGTGTCATGGCGCTACCTACCGCGATGCTCTTGAAAGAAGGCTATTCGGTTCAGATGCACCCCTATCACCAAGAAGTCAGTTCGAGCTTGTTTCGGACTTCATTCTTTGCGGTGGTGATTTTGGGCCGCAACAATTGAACGACCTCAGCTTGTTACGCACTGAATTGCCCGAATTATGGATCGATCTTGCACTTGATGCCTATCCACTCGATGTCGTTGGTCTGACAAAAGCGGTCACTGGCCTATTCGATGCTCCGAGCATTCAAATCAACTGGAAAGTTTTGAAGCCACGTTACCTCAAACTGGTTGGTTCGATCGGCAGCAAACTGTTCAACAAATTTGCGCTAACTGTCTCCCAATCCCTGACAAATGGCGATCAGGCGGACTTTCTGAATTGGGTAAACGAACGACGGGGGTCACAACTGGAACCGACCTTGCAAATTGCAGCAAGTGTCACTTCGGTCCTTCACCCTATTCCAAGGGACGATATCGATTTCCTGACGAAGCGCCCCTGCTTGGCCGAGTCTGTGGTCGAACAAGTACCAGTGGCTGCATAAGATATGAGCACAAACATTTCGCTTCCATACCATGACCTAGCTGAAAAATTAATTCGGAGTACGTTGAGGGCTTTCGGTGAATTTGTTGAGCAAGGCGGCGATAAATACAGTTTTATAGAGCCGGGAAACGTGCCCGATGCCAAACTAAACCGGCATTTCTCGTGGATCGCCGTAGTAACTGGAGAAAATCAAGTCCGTCATCTTAGAGGTGGTAGTGCTGATGAAGCGCTCCATCCTCTGCAAACAAAGACCCTTCGAAATGTTTCCAAGCTCGCTGACAAAGTCAGAAAGGCCTTGCAAAGAGGCGATAGTATCTTGGACCCTGAGAGCGATCTCGTGCAAGAGAACCCGACGCGAATATCTCGGATCATAAAGAACGCCATGGAGGCGACGTTTGAGGAATCCACACGGCGAGAAGATGCTATAAATATTCCTTCACCATATCAAATAGTAGCCGATTTTTTAACGATACCTGAACACCCTGGAAGCCGAGCCTACGCTCTACTAACGATGAGAACAGTGCTTTTCCAACGATTTGGGGCGATGCCTAAAACAGTTCTCAAGCACAACTATGACGAATTCACAGTTCAAGACCTCGAAGCGGCGTATACGAGCCTTCTGACTTCCATGCAGGAACGATATCGAAGCCGTGGACAGGACAAACTTGACGATCCTAAACCGCGGGCCGACTCCAGCTTAAGTTCAAGAGTGTCTGGCATTCTTAGGCATTACCTTGCAATGACGAGCGTTCTGAACCTACGCCTCAAGCCGTCAGATCGTTATCCACAAAGCCCAGCTCATGCGCTATTTGGCTTGTCAGAGCTATGTGACGTGCATTCTGCTGCTATTCCGCTCGAATTTGCCCGTCCACAGTACCTAAAATCACCCACCGAATTTAGTGAACTCGTGAATAGTCTCTGGGGAATCCCGATACCAATCCGAGGAGCTGACACCATTTTTAGAGGCGGATTGAACTTTGCATCACGGGGTGGACTAGTTTGTGCGCTTCACGGTGGAGCTGGGTCAGGGAAAACGGCTTTAGCGCTCGGTTTAGGAGCAGCCTTATCTGGTTTCGGTATCCGAACACTTTTTCTGACCGCAGAAGAGGACGCAGAGGATCTACATAGCCGTGCAGCGAGCTTGTTGCCTTCGCGAATTCGGAACTTACCTTTTGTGCCCGATAACTCCCATGACTGGCTTCGGATTAGCAGATTTGAATTGGTTCATGAGGAAGAGGACAAAAGGCTCAGATATTTAAGCGATCTCTTCGAGGAGATTGCGTCTGCACTTGAAGCTCAAAATTGCACAACAGATGAAAATGCAGATGGAATACCGCTACCTTGTTCAACAATGGTCGTTCTGGACGGCCTACACGAGATCGCCACACAAGCTCTTTTTGATACTAGTCAGGCAGATTCCAAAAAAATTACAGACGAATTCCACCGATTTATTGAGACCTGCCGTAAGCTTCGAGCCTTAGTGGTACTCACCACAGGAACAGATTGGAGAGCAGACACATCTCTAGACTATCTTGTAGATGTGGCGATGAGGCTTTCACACGAAACGGAGTCAGATATTGGCTCCAAGCCTCATCGCTATATGACTCTATCAAAGGCGAGGCACCAACTTTGCTCGCCGGGGACACACGGCTTGCAGATTGCTGGCGATAAGGGCGTTAGATTCACTCCACAGATGAACTACCAGCTTGACCGCATGTCAATCTGGAACTCGCGTCTCCCTTTTACCGATGTTTACAAACAGACAATGCAACTGACATGTCGGCAAGAGGATTTAAGACTGATTTCAGTCGGGTCAGGCACTGGGGTGTCGAAGGATCTAAACTTTTTCAGGAACAAAAAGGTGGGCGTTGAGCTATACCGGGGATCCAATATATTCCTAAATGGCGAAGGATCTGGCGGCAAAGCAGGCCTTGCGCTTAAAATAGCAACTGCTCCGTCTTTTCAGAAAAGCACCAACAACACACTAATTTCGAAGTCCGAGAAGGTCTTAGTCGTCTCTTTCCTCTATCCAGAAGAGTACTACAAACATATTCTAGGCAAGCTAAAGGTCGTTCGAAACAGAGAGTATCCTGAGCTTCCACGAGATTATGATCCTCGGATGGAAGTCATGCATCTCTATCCGGGCCACCTGAAGCCGGACACCCTCTATAGCAAAATCGAATGGGCCTTACGCGCATCTCTGCTTTCAGGAGATCCATTCACAACAATTGTCATAGACGGAATCCATAATGTATTCCTCCAGTTTCCCGAGATTGAAAAGCAAAGTCTCTTCTGGCCTCAATTGTTTAGCTTGCTAAGAACGCGAAGCTTAACGTCCATTATCACACACACACTGCTATCGGTGCGCATGTCCGGTCGTCAGAAACCCAATTCTTTTGGCGCACAACCAGAGGCATATCGAACCGTTGACGATAGTCGCTCAGATCCTCTTAAACACGCTCTGGTGCTAAAAACTGATTTCCGCATAGAAGTTGACCCAAAAGAGCTATCCGGCACACAGATGGAAGTTTCATCACCTCACACTTTTCGCGTCGAAACACATTCAGCAATTGGGCAACCAATGCCCGATCCAGAAAAAAACCCGTTGTATTGGAGCCGTGAACAATTGGTCTTCTTCTCCGAGCCGCAAACAGCCCTATTCTAAAATTCGTTATGTTCTAAGGGTATTTCTCAAGCTTTCTCCAATCACTGTAGCAAGCTTGACAGGCACCGCGTTGCCCAGTTGCCGGACGGCCCTACTCCAAACATGGTGGAACACAAAGCTGTCGGGAAATGTCTGAACGCGAGCGCACTCCCTAATGGTGAGATATCGAACTGAACCGTCGTCCTTTATAAGCATGTTCTCGCCTCCGGGTACGCCGTTTACTCCTGCCTTGAGTGTCTTAGCCGGTACATCAAGCTTACTCCCAGTATGGCCTTTATATGCCCGCGCCCCGCCCTTAAACGTGTGTCCATGAATGAAATTGCCTTCACCAATCTCTGGGTCAGGCAAATCCATAATCGCGTCGCGTAGGGTTACCCATGGTTTGGTACCAACGCTCGGATCGGCCTCAAAGCTAAACTGCGCTCCAGATTTAGGACGAGTGGCATCAACAAGCTTATGCCGTTCGGCATATTCACCTGTTAACTTGCTTGCTTCCAGCGCTGCTGCAGAATGCGTGGCGCAGGGAAAACTCCAGCTTTTTGTGATATCTTCTCGTATTCCAACCAAGAAGACACGCTGCCTCGTTTGCGGTATTCCGTAGTCTGCGGCGTTCGTTGATTGGATGACAACCCGGTAGCCCAGCCTAGACCGGGCTTTACTCGTGTGATGCTTTTCCAACCTAGTTAGTTTGGAAACCCAGTCTTCACCTAGCACTTCTTCGACGTCAGGATATGACAGTGATAGCCGCAAATACTCAAAGTAGTTCTGAAACCGTGGCCGCATGATGCCGGGCACATTCTCAAACAAGAAAGCTCTTGGCCGGGCCTCTTTCACTGCCCGAATAGCTTCAGGGAACATATTCCTCTGATCTTTTGCAGCTCGGTGACTGCCACCAAACGAGAAAGGCTGACAAGGTGGCCCGCCTGACAAGAGCGATACCTTGCCTTCAAATTTTCGGAAATCGAAGTTGCGAACATCTTTAGCACTCGGAGGCTCAAAACCTGATTTGATAGTGTTATTCTCTAGGTTTTGGTTCAAAGTCTCTATGCATGAGGGATCTGACTCAAAAAGATCTAGATGTCGAAAGCCTGCAGCCTCAAGGCCAGTTGCCATCCCTCCAATTCCCGAAAATAATTCTAAGCTGTTCATAGGAGCCTTCCTAATCCGGTAAGCCAGATAAATCGATAGGAGGTCGCCTTCAAAGAGCTCAATGGTCTGAGACCGAAAAGTCTGACGCCATAAGTGCCATGAAAGCGATTAGTCGTCGCCGAATTGCAACGAATACTGATCCAATGACTAAGCCAGTTGTGGACCCCAAGATGCTTGCGAACTTCCATTGCGAACCCTCTGCCGACCATATCAAAATGGCGACCCAAAGAACCGAAAACGCAAGCGCCATGAAGATTCCGACATTGACCAATTCAATGGTTTTCCGCCCCCACTTGCGCAATTCTGCCTTACTGCTTTTCTCAGTTGTCATCTTTGGCCGCTGTCCTTTGTTGTCCTTGGTGGCTTCCAACAATCTCGGCAATATCACTTGCCGGAAGGCTTCGGTTTTGGCTTAGGCCCAACTTGATCGCCAATCTAAGTTTTTGCGCCCACGAAACCGGGTCAATGGCACTATTGGTGGCCTTTAGCTCCGTTAGCCCACGCTCAAGCGTTTCCTGCACTATCGCCAGTTCTTTGTCTTCTAATTCAAGGTTGTCACCCGACAGCAGCCAACCGCGCGCGACTCCTTGGATCGCTTCCACCTTTAAAACGACTGCCGTTGTGACTTCGCGTTGGCCTGTCTCGTAAGCTCTATATGAGCGGTAGGACGTTCCCAAAAACTCCGCGAATTCGGCTTGAGACAGCCCCGTTGATGCACGAACTTCGCGCAGCCTACGGCCAATCTCCAAAAAAGTAGTAGACACGCGGGCCTCCTCATGTTTGTGTCAAATAGGCCGTATATGGCCTATTTATGTATTTATTCGTCGGTTTAGGCCGTTTGAGCCTAGATGCGAGACAATGGGAGTTAAAGTGGAAAAATGACCAAAACAACGATTCAAACCAAGGCAAAGCAGGCGGTTTCATCACTCTTGAAGGACGCGCGGGATGCCGGATGGAGCCGAGCGAAGTTCGAGATGAAGCCCGACGGTAGCGTTACCGTCGATGCAGGCATGGGTGATCCTGCTGGAGCCGATGATTTTCTCGAAAGCGACTTAAGGATGGGCAAGTGACCCGAAAGAGCCTGCCGAAATATGTCTATGAGGATCGCGGCTATCTGCGGTTCATTCGTCGGTCACGAGGGCAATCGGTGATGATGAAGGAAGAGCTGGGAACGCCGGAGTTTGCGGACCACTATAGCCAGTTGCTGAAAGGCCGTGAGCCAACCCCGACAAAACGGAATTTCGAGGCATTGATCCTGAGTTATTTTGAAAGCAATGCCTATAAGAAGTTAAAGCCAAGGACAAAGGCCGACTACCGAAAATACATCGGCCACATCCGTGTTATCTGGGGGACAAAAGACCCTCAGAAGATTGAGACCCACCACATCTACGAATTACATCGCGCCAATGCGGAGCATTGGCGGCAAGCCAACTATCTTGTTCAGGTCATGGTAGTTTTGATGAAACACGCCCGCCTTATTGGGTTTCTCAAAAAAGAGCACGGCAACCCCGCCAAGGGCATCCCGCTGTTCAAACAGCAGAGTGAGGGCTGGGAGCCTTGGCCTGATGATGTGCGGGAAGAGTTCGAAAAGATGGCGACGTCACGCGCTCGTTTGGTCTATGAGCTTTGCGTCGGCACAGGACAACGGATCGGTGACGTTCTAAAGATGCGCTGGGATCATTTCCAAGACGGGGCCTACGATTTCACTCAAGGCAAAGGTGAGAAACGACTTTGGATACCACTGACACACCGTCTAACCGATCATTTGGCTTCAATTGAGAAGAACGGCCTGACAGTCATAACTGACAAGCAGGGACGCCCAGTCAGTTATAGAACCATCGCCGACGAAATGCGCAAGGTTAAGGCGAATATGGAGCATTCTGGTGCGGCCACCTACGTCACCCATGGCCTGCGCAAGAACGCAACAATCGAACTTTATCAGTCAGGTTGTGACGACGAAATGGTGAAGGCCGTAACGGGTCATTCTGGCGTTGAGATGCTAAAAAAATACGGAGGGCGCATCAGGCAGCGGGAGCTTGCGACACGGGCACAAGACGCTCGAAACCGTTTCGAACAGAACAAGAAGAAAACGTGAAAGTTTCAACGCTTGTTTCAAAAATTGAGTAAGAGGAGACGAAATATGGCGCAAGTCATTGATTTTATTGGAGGCGAGTACCGGAATCGAACCGGTGTACACGGATTTGCAATCCGCTGCGTCACCACTCCGCCAACTCGCCGTGCCATGGTGGTGCAGGGCGTCTAGCTGATCTGTCGCTGCGCTGCAAGTGTCACATATCGTGTTTTTGCACAGTGGGCCGTTGCCGGGGCGCGGGCGATGTGGCAAAACCCCTGCAACCGCGTGAACAGAAGAGTTTAGCAATGGCAGATTTCGCGCTCCGACGCCGGATGATGGTCGACACTCAGGTGCGGCCGTCCGATGTTACCAAGTTTCCGATCATCGACGCGATGCTGAAGGTAGAGCGCGAGGCTTTCCTTCCGGATGCGCTGCGAGAAGCGGCCTATTCCAGTGAAAACCTGGACCTTGGCGAAAAACGCGTATTGCTCGAACCGCGCACGTTGGCCAAGATTCTGGATGCGTTGAATATTTCCGGAGATCAACTGGTTCTGGATATCGGTTGCGCCTATGGCTATTCCTCTGCTGTGGTGGCTCGGATGGCCCAGGCCGTTGTTGCGGTGGAAGAGGATACCGCAATGGCCGCCGAAGCCCAGTCTGTCTTTGTGGAGTCGGGCACGGATAACGTGATCGTCCACGAGGGACCACTTGCCGATGGAGCAGAGGAGCATGGCCCCTACGATCTCATCCTGATACAGGGCGGTGTGGAGCAATTGCCGGATGCTATCGCCGACCAGCTCAAAGATGGCGGTCGCATTGCGTGTCTTTTTATGGAAGACGCGCTTGGTATCGTCCGGATTGGTTACAAGACCGGCGGCACATTGTCCTGGCGGTTCGATTTCAATGCAAGCGCTCCGGTCTTGCCAGGTTTTGAGAAAGAAGCCGTGTTTGCCTTGTAGGTATAAAGGGTGACGACGGCTGTTTGAGGTAGATGTAGTGGGACACAACGGGAAAAACCCGGACTTACTCGTCGCGATCAGGAGGTCGACATGAGCAGGACACCGAAATTCAGAGTGGGCAAGGCCGCAGCACTTGCGATCAGTATAAGCTCTGCGGTTCTGGCCGTTGGCAGCGCGCGGGCCGAGAATATCGCAGACGCCATGATCGGTGCCTATAATACCAGCGGACTGTTGGAACAGAACCGCGCGTTGTTGCGTGCGGCGGACGAGGACGTGGCCGCTGCGGTTTCAACACTGCGGCCGGTGCTGGATTTCGTACTGGCGACGTCGGTTCGCGAGCCACGGCAGTGGAGCGGGGGGACCTTGGGGGCGAGTTCGTCGCAACTTACCGCTGCCTTTGAGGCGTCGTGGAGATTGCTGGACAATGGTGTGCGGCGGCTGACGGTCGCGGCTGCGAAAGAGGTGGTTCTGGCGACACGGCAAACGCTGGTGTCAATCGAGCAGCGCATTCTACTGCGTGCCGTTACCGCATTTATGGATGTCATCCTTCAGACCGAGAACGTGTCGCTGAGACAGAATAACGTTCGGGTGCTGGGTGAGGAATTGCGCGCTGCGCAGGATCGGTTTGATGTTGGCGAAGTGACACGGACCGACGTTGCGCTGGCGGAATCAAGGTTGGCGGCTGCCCGCAGCAACCTAGCAACGGCGCAGGGGCTGCTTGTCAATGCAAAGGCTGAATATGTGAACGCAGTCGGTCGACAGCCCGGCCAGTTGGTAACGCCAACCAACTTGCCCAAGCGTCCGCAGTCGGTCGAAGCCGCACAGGCCGTTTCGGTCCGGTATCATCCGGATATTCTGGCCAGCCAGCGACAGGTCGCAGCGCAGGAAATTCTCGTGCAATCCGCGACCAAGGCGCTTGGCCCCACGGTCGATGGTACCATGGCGGTCGGCCTAATCGAAGACTGGGACAGTTCCGGCGATGGATATGACGCCAGTGTCGGGCTGAGCCTGCGTCAGCCGATTTACCGAGGGGGCGCGTTGCAATCTGACATTCGCGCTGCAATGGCCGATCGGGATGCCGCGCGCGGCAGTCTGCTGTCGGTGCAGCGTGACACTGTTCAGGGCGTAAACGATGCTTTTGTCCGTCTGGAAGTTTCGCGTGCCAGCCTTGTCGCCACGGCAGAGCGTGTGCGGGCGGCGCGGGTCGCCTTTGATGGCATTCGCGAAGAGGCCACCTTGGGTGCCCGGACCACGCTTGATGTGTTGTCTGCCGAGCAAGAATTGCTGGATGCGCTGACGGCACAAATCTCCGCAAGGGCGGAAGAGGTGATTGCGTCCTACCAGTTGTTGGCCAGCCAGGGTTTGTTGACGGCGGAGCGTCTGGGGCTAGCGGTTCAGATCTATGATCCGACAATCTATTACAATCTGGCAAAAGATGCGCCGGCGCGCATATCCAAGCAGTCAAAGGATCTGAATCGTGTGCTTGAGGCACTTGGCAAGCGATAAGAGTGTGAGCCGGGGCAATAGCGCCGGCTGACCGGTCTTGGGTACGTTGGCTCGGTCCGCTGGCGAACCGCGTAGTTCTGCGAACATGCCATTGATCCGAGGCCGAGCCTTGAATGGCATCAGCTAACCAAGTCAGGAAAAATCAAAAGCGCGGGCAGCAATGCCCGCGCTTTTTGAATCGACCGACGGATTATCTTGTCAGGCGGCTTCTGCCTGCTGAGCAGCGTTGCGCCGCTCGCTTTCCTCGCGGGAGAGCGCGACAGAGGTCCGCACACCGCGGCCCACGAATTCCATCAAACCAGACACGACCCGCTCGTTCGGATCGATACCGGCACAGGACAGCACTTCGCGCCCGTCGCGCGAACGCGCCCAGCGGGCGATCTGTTCTGGTCCATTGCCGTATTTCTTGTCATCGGCGATGGCATCATCAAGCGCGGCCAGTACGACAGCCGCGAAGAGTTTACGTGCACGATTGCCTTGCTCGTTGTTAAAGGCAGTGCCGTCAACGAAATCTTTCATCTCGTTTCCTTTGTTATTCTTGCTCTTGTAATTTTTCGGCGCGACGTCCGTTATGACTGATCTAAACTGATTCGGATACCCCGAAATTGCATAGCTTACTTGCGTTCAGCGCATGGCTCGCTGCAGCTGCAGCACGAGATATCGTTGTATTGCCAGTCTCACTCCCGCCATATATAGGTGCCTGAGCTTTTCGATCAAGCACATGCGAAGGTAAAACCATGCCCAAAATCAACGGCAACGAAATCCGCCCAGGCAACGTCCTCGAACACAACGATGGCCTGTGGGCGGCGGTCAAAGTGGATCACGTCAAGCCGGGCAAGGGCGGCGCGTTTGCGCAGGTCGAGCTGCGCAATCTGCGCAACGGCAGCAAGCTGAACGAACGGTTCCGCAGCGCGGACAAGGTTGAAAAGGTGCGGCTGGAGCAGAAAGACCAGCAGTTCCTGTATGAGAATGACGGAATGCTCGTTTTCATGGACACGACCAGCTATGAGCAGGTCGAGCTTCCTGCCGAGATCCTCGGGGATCGTCGTCCGTTCCTGCAGGACGGGATGACTGTGGTCGTCGAATTCCACGATGCCGAGGCGCTGAGCGCGTCGCTGCCGCAAAAGGTGACCTGTAAGATCGTCGAGACCGAGCCTGTCGTCAAAGGCCAGACTGCTGCGAATTCATTCAAACCGGCGATCCTTGATAACGGGATCAAGGTGATGGTGCCGCCATTTGTCGGGCAGGACGAGATGATCGTAGTAAATACCGAAACCATGGAATACGCCGAACGCGCCTGAGCGCGTTCAGCCTGTCTTGCGCGCGCTGGCCTGTGGCTCTTCCAGAAGTTCGCGCACCAGATCAAACTTGACCCTCGCGGCGCTGACCTGTCGGTAAAACGCGATCAGAAATGACGTCGGCGCCTGAAGGCGGCTCAGACCCATGGTCGCGGCCACGACGGTGCCGACATCCGTGCGCCCTTCCAGAACCAGCCAGCCGCCAAGGACGAGGACCGCAACAGTGGCGACAGCGTTCAGGGCGCTGATCACGAATTTGGTCGACAGTTTCCAGATGAACATGCGGCGTCGGGTCTCAAAGATAGCGTCGAACTCCTCTTCGATTGTCGAAGCGTCCTCGCCGTCGTCTTCATTGACGATCCGGTTGGTGGCGCCACGCAGAATCCTGACGCGCTTGGCAACCAGTTCGTTCACCTTTCGCTGTGTCGCAAGAATAATGATGACCTGCGGTGTGATCATCGCCAGCGCAATGACGCCCAGCCCGGGTTGCGACGATGCGATATAGCCGATCACTGCAACCAGTGTCCCGAGTTGCACGACAGGGTCCGAAAACGCCCCGCCGGTAAACTTGCCCAACTCTTCGGCCTCTGCGGATATGGTTGTTGTCAGAGTGCCTTTCGGGATCGATTTGCCATTGGCATTGTCTAGGTACAGGCGCTTGCGCAGGAGCCTGATGATGTCCTCGCCCAACGTGCCCGAGCGGTAGGAAACCAACCATTTCAGCGTCAGACTCAAGAGGATGACACCCATCATCTCGGCGCACATCACGAACAGCGAAGGCGAGTCGATCTTGGCGTGGGTCAGCGCGTTGATGATTTCCTTTTGATAGCTTAGCGGGACTGCGGACAAGCCGGCGACAGCCAGCGACAGCAGGATCAGGATAAACTGTCGGCGTCCACTGACGCGCCAGATGGTTGAATAAAGCTGAATCAAGGATGTGAACTCATCTGCCGGGTGACAACGGGGTGCAAAATCAGGGCGAAGCGGGCGGCACTTTAGACTGCACAGGGGATCACGCTGGCCAAAGCGTCGCGTCCTCGGCCTTCATCGCATCTGTCACCCGGTCAAACCGCAAATAGGCCAGCGCATGATTGCCGGATTGGGTAAAGAGTGTGCCGACTGCCTTGTCTTCGGCGACGATCGGCGTGCCTGAGGGGGCTGAGCCTTCGATACGGACGCGTCGCAGCCCTTTGCGCAGCTCTGTCTTGTGCCGCATGCGTGCTGTGACCTCCTGTCCGACATAGCACCCCTTGCGGAAATCGACGCCGTTCAGGACATCAAATCCCGTTTCGAGGATGAATGTGTCGGGCGTCAGTTCAATGCCGGTTTCGGGGATGCAGTGGTCGACGCGGATAGCGTCCCAGTCGCTGCCGTCGTCTTGGGCGGGGGCTGTCGAATAGCGGCGCCAGCCAAGAGCCGGGTGGCGCGGGTCGGCGTGGGCACCGTCAGGGGCGGTACCGGTGCCGCGCTGTACGTTCAAATCACTTTCGGAAATCGCAACATCAGCGCGCAGCTTGTACATCGTCAGCCGTTTCTTGAGATCGTCCGCCAACACCTCGGCGACATCAATCAGAACACTGTCGTCCTGCCGCAGCAGAAAAAAGTCAGCGATGTACTTGCCTTGCGGGGTCAAGAGCGCAGCATAGACCAGCCCGTCGTCAAGGCGAACAATGTCATTGGTAACCAACCCTTGCAGAAACGGTTCGGTTTCGCGGCCGGTGAGCTTGAGGATGCGACGGTCGGACATGGCGGCCTCCTAGTTTTCATTACCCCGACATATAGATATGCGTGCAGGAAAGAACAGAGAAAGTCCCATGCCCGCCGAAATCTCGATCATCATTCCCACATTGAACGCAGAGGATCAGCTGCCAGCCTGTCTTGCAACCTTGATGGAGGGGCTGTCGGCCGGGCTGATCCGAGAACTGATCGTCACCGATGGGGGCAGCACCGATGCAACCTGTCGGATCGCCGATGCTGCCGGTGCGAACATCACAACCGGTCCCGCGTCGCGCGGAGGGCAGCTGCGCCGGGGTGTCGCGCAGGCACGGGGGCGATGGCTGCTGGTGCTGCACGCGGATACGCAGCTTGAGCCGGGCTGGGCCGCTGCGGTCGCAAAGCACATTGCGAACGGGCAAGGAGCCAGCGCCTATTTTCGCCTCGCCTTTCGCGCACGCGGCCTGATGCCGATCTGGTTCGCGGGATGGGCAAACCTGCGGTCCTACGTGTTCGGCTTGCCCTACGGCGATCAGGGATTGCTGGTGCTGGGCAGCACTTATGATCGGGCCGGTGGCTATCCTGACCAGCCACTGATGGAAGATGTTGCCTTGGTTCGGGCGTTGCAGCGTCCGTTGACCGCCCTTTCGGCGCGCGCGTTCACCAGTGCCGAGCGCTATCGGCGCGTGGGCTGGCTGCGCCGAGGCGCTGCAAATCTATGGACATTGGTCCGCTACATTGCAGGTGCGGATCCGAAAACGCTTGCCAGGCAGTACCAGCGCTAGACGTGCCACAAGACCGCGTTTGAGCGCGAAACCGGCACGCGAGTATCACCCAAGCAGTTTCTGCCCAACGCGACGGAGCCATGAACTCTGCGGCTTTGACAGGTGCGGTGCATGTGGTGCCAACGCCGCTGCGCCCTGCGGGTCGATCACGGTTTTCCCACCCTGAAACTGCAGATGGTAGAGATCGGCATAAATGCCGCCGCGCTTCAGCAATTCGGCGTGGGTTCCGGCGTCAACGACCTTGCCACGATCCATGACGATGATCTTGTCGGCATTTATGATGGTGGACAGCCGGTGCGCAATCACCAGCGACGTTCGGCCACCCGCAAGGCGATCCAGTGCCGACTGAACAACTTTTTCCGACTGGGCATCCAGCGCACTGGTCGCCTCGTCCAAGAGCAGGATCGGCGTGTCGCGCAACAAGGCGCGGGCGATCACCACGCGCTGGCGTTGACCACCAGACAGCGCTGAGCCGCGCGGTCCGACGCGTGTGTCCAGACCCTCGGGCAATTTCGCGATAAAATCCGATACATGCGCGGCGTCGAGAACAGGTTGCAGTTCCGCGTCGCTGACGTCGGTGCGCCCCAGCAGGATGTTCTCGCGCAGCGATTCATCAAACAACAGTGCATCCTGGCTGACGACTGAATAGAGCTGCCTGAGATCCGGCAAGGCCATATCACGGACGTCAATGCCGCCAATCTTGACGCTGCCCTGCTGGGGATCGACAAGTCGCGTCAACAGGTTGAAAATCGTGGACTTGCCCGCCCCCGACGCCCCGACCAGCGCGGTCGTCTTGCCTGAGTCAGCGACAAGCGACAGATCCCGCAAAACCTCTGCATCGCCATAGCTGAGCGATACGTTTTCCAGTTGCACATTGGGAAGGCCGGTGGGGGCCGGAACTGCGACCTCGGGCGAGGTCAGCAGGATCGGCGCGTCCATCAGTTCCTTCAGGCGTTCAATCGAGGCGGCTGCGGCCTGCCACGCGCCGCTCAGGCTGGCCAAACGGCGCATCGGGTCAAAGGCGAGGCCGATGGCTGTAAAGAAGCTCATGAACTGGCCAACCGTTTTCTCACCGGCAATGATTTCAGTGCCACCATATAGAAGAACGCCCATGAATCCGATCCCGGCCATCATGTCGATCATGCCGGTAATGGATGAGGTCCCAAAGGTCGCGCGAATTTGAGAACGCCGATAGGTGTCAGTGTACCCCGAGTATCGGTCGACCTGATAGTCTTCGAGGCTGTTCAGCTTGATCGGTACGATGCCATGAAACACCTCATCCAGACGGGTGGACAATGTGGCCCCGAGATCGCGTGCCAAGGCGGATTTCTTGCGCACATAGCGTTGCGCCACCCCGATCGGCAGAAACATGAGCGGCACGCCGATGAGCATGATCGCGGTCCAGGCCCAGTCAATGCTGGTGGCAACACCAAGCAGCACAACCAGCGACACCGCATCCTTGCCGGCGCCGGTGATGATGCCGCGCCAGACAATGTCAATGGCCCCGACATCGCCCTGAACGCGCTGGATCAGAAATCCGGGGGGATGGTTCTGGTGAAACGAGGTGTCCTGCTGGATCATGCGCCGCAGCAGATCGACCCTGAGATGCGCGGCAGTGATCTGCGAAACATGCGCCAACAACATTTTTTGTGTGAGACCGGCAAGACCGCGAACGGTGAAAATCACCAGGAATGTTATGCTGACCCATTTCAATGCGCCGCTGTTGCCCGCCACGAACACTTCATCGAACATCGGTTGCATCATATAGCTGATTGCGCCGATCATGCTGCCCTCGATCAGCATGAACACCATGGCGAGGGCCATCGTCCCCGTATGTTGATGAAGATATCCGCGCCACAACCACCTCAGCAGTTCGGCCGAGGATTTGGGGGGAGTGCTCATAAGGTCTTGATCCTGTTGAGTTGCGAAGCCGGTCATCATCGCTGTGCGCGTTTGAGCCATTTAATCACCTGAGAATTTTGGCGCAACCCGTGTGATCCTCCCGATTGACCTTGGGCCTGCCGGATGTAGGGTGTGGCCAATCTGCGAAAGGGGCGATATGGCCGACTCACTCTCCGTGGCGCAAGGGCGCGAATATCTTGCAATTCCGGGGCCTTCCGTGGTTCCCGACAAGGTTCTGCAGGCCATGCATCGCCCGTCTCCGAACATCTATGAGGGCGAACTGTCAGACATGACCGACGGGATCATACCGGATCTCAGGCGGGTGGCACGCACGCGGCATCATGCAGCGATCTATATTTGCAACGGCCACGGGGCGTGGGAAGCGGCGCTGGCCAATGTGATTGCGCCGGGTGACAAGGTCCTGGTTCCGGCAACCGGACGGTTCGGCCACGGCTGGGGCGAGGTCGCCAGCGCACTGGGCGCGCAGGTGGAGATTCTGGAATTCGGAAAATCCAGCCCGATGGATATGGACCGCATTGCCTCCACGCTGCGTGAGGACGCGGGCCATGAAATCAAGGCCATACTGGCGGTGCATGTGGATACATCCAGTTCGGTGCGCAACGACATTGCGGCCCTGCGCGCGGTTCTGGATGACGTGGGGCATCCGGCGCTCTTGATGACTGATTGCATCGCCTCGCTGGGCTGTGATCGGTTCGAGATGGACGACTGGGGCGTCGATGTGATGGTCACAGGCAGCCAGAAGGGGCTGATGGTGCCACCGGGGCTCGGCTTTGTGTTCTTTAACGACAAGGCCGCTGCACGGCGTTCGGAACTGCCTGTCGTCAGCCGCTATTGGGATTGGGAGCCGCGCGCCAACCCTGAAGAGTTCTATCAGTATTTTGGCGGTACTGCGCCGACCCATCATCTTTATGGACTTCGTGCTGCGCTGGACATGATCCATGGCGAAGGGATCGATCATGTCTGGGCCCGCCATGCGCGGCTCGCCGGCGCCATCTGGGCCGCCTGCGAGGTTTGGGGGCAGGACAATGGTCCATTGCGAATGAACATCTCTGATCCGGCGCATCGCAGCCACGCGGTGACGGCCCTGCGGCTGGAGACTGGCCAAGGCACGGCACTGCGCCAATGGCTTGAGGCTAACATGGGTCTGACCCTTGGGATCGGTCTGGGCATGGCGGCTCCGGACGATCCGGCCCGCCACGGCTTTTTCCGGTTGGGCCATATGGGGCATGTGAACGGTCAGATGATCCTCGGATTGCTGGGCGGCCTTGAAACCGGCATGCGGGCACTTGGCATTTCGCATGGCCGGGGAGGGCTCGAAGCCGCGGCATCCGTCATCGCGGGGCGCTAGCGGCGTCTCGCACGCAGTCGATCAATCGCATGGTTCAGAACGCCGGATACAAGCAGCACCGGCAACAACCCGTAAAGCGCCCAGATCGCCAGAAACGCGCAGAACAGATTGACGCCCAGCATTGTCAGCGCGGCGTTGGTATAGTCAGGCGCGGCGGATATCCTGTGTTCGGACATGGCAGGCTCCTCGTGGTCTCTGCAACAGAGTAGCCATTGGGTCGCCCCGGTCACGTAAATCTTGCGCGATCAGCGGCGTGCCGCCTCCAACGCCTTGGGAAGGGCCGCCTCAAACGCATCCAGATCGGCGGCTGTGCCGCAACTCACACGGATGCATCGGTTCTGTGGGACCGAAAACGGCATGCGCACAAAGATGCCAAGTGAAATCAGGTTGTCCAGAACTGCCTTGGCGAAGGCGCCGTCGCTGCCGCAATCAAGTGCTACAAAGTTGGTCGCCGATGGGACTGGTGTCAGCCCGTGTGATTGTGCGATGTCGGCAATGCGATCCCGTGCCGTCACGATCTCGCTGCGCACATGATCAAGCCATTCGGTGTCAGCCAACGCCGCAAGCGCACCGGCCTGTGCCGCGCGGTTCATGCCGAAATGGTTGCGCACCTTGTTGAACGCAGAAATCAGTCCCGGCGCGCCAAGACCATAGCCGACCCGCGCACCGGCCATTCCGTAAACCTTGGAAAAGGTGCGCATGCGGATCAGCCGAGGATCATCGATATCGACGTCAATCGCCGTGCCATCCGGCGCACATTCGACATAGGCCTCGTCCAGTACCAGCAGACAGCCCTCGGGCAGGGCATCCATCACGGTCAGCAAATCGACACCGCTGTGCCATGTGCCCATCGGGTTGTCGGGGTTCGCCAGATAGACCAGCTTGGCATCAACTTCGGCAGCCTTGGCAAACAAAAGTGACGGGTCCTCGTGATCATCGACATAGGGAACCTTGTGCAAAACGCCGCCAAAGCCCGCCACGTGATAGTTGAACGTGGGGTAGGCCCCATCCGACGTCACCACGGCATCGCCGGGGCCGACCAGCAGCCGCACGAGATACCCTAGCAACCCGTCGATGCCTTCGCCGACGACGATATGATCGGGGGTGATCCCGTGATGCGCGGCCAAGGCCTGGCGCAGGTCGTGATTCTCCGGATCGCCATACATCCAGATATCTTGCATGGCTGCCTGCATCGCCTCGATTGCCCTTGGCGACGGGCCAAATACGTTTTCGTTCGCGCCAAGCCGCGCGTCAAACGCGCTGCCGCGTTGTCGCTCCTGGGTTTCAGGGCCGACAAAAGGCACGGTGGCGGGCAGGGATTGTGCAAGCGGGGTATAGCGAAGCTCTGTCATGCGCGCACTTAACCCCAGCCGTCGCAGCGCCGCAAGCGCGACCTATCGCGGTCCGTCCGGTCGTGTCAAAACATAGGTCGCTGCGCCGCCAAGACAGACCGCCTGAATGATCAGGACCATCGGCGAGACGCCGGCAATAACGCTCACCAGAAAAACGCCGGCCATGATGCTGCAGGACAAGCGCTTGATCGGCCTTGCAATGGCGCCGTGGGCTTCCCAATCCGCGATCAACGGGCCAAAGACCGCGTGGTTGACCAGCCAGTGGCGCATGCGGGGCGACCCATTGGAAAAGCAGAAGGCAGCAAGCAAGACAAAGGGCGTCGTCGGCAGAACCGGAAGCACGATGCCGATCAATCCGAGCAACAGGGCGATGCCCCCCGCGACATTCCACGCCAAACGCGCCAGAGCGCGGCGTTGTTTTCTGGGCGGTACTGGCGTTTCTTGTGTCACTGTCCGCACTTTCTGAACCGACGCGACCATGAAGCGCGCGGCCCTGGTTGTAAATGCGCGAGGCTAGGGCACGCGCTGTGCCCCCACGTTCATCTGGATTTAGGCGATGGAATAGGGTGTGGTGAGCCAAACCTAAACCGGAGAGATTTCATGGCACGCGTTTCAGTTGACTATCAGAATCACATTGCACGGGTGACGCTGACCCGGGGTGAAAAGATGAACGCGCTGGATGATGAGATGTTTCAGGCGATTGTCGCGGCCGGGCAAGAGGTTGCGGCCTCGGATGCGCGGGCCGTGGTGCTGTCGGGCGAGGGTAAAAGCTTCTGCGCCGGTCTGGACCTCGCCAGCTTTGCCAAGATGGGGCAGGTCGATCCCGAGGAATGGCTCATGGGGCGTAGCCACGGGGACACAAACCTCTTGCAGGAGATGTCGCTGGTCTGGCGGCGGGTGCCGGTGCCGGTCATCGCGGCCTTGCAAGGCGCGGTCTATGGCGGCGGTCTGCAACTGGCGCTTGGGGCCGATATCCGGATCGCGGCGCCGGATGCCAAGTTGTCGTTGATGGAAATGAAATGGGGGTTGGTGCCCGATCTGGGCGGGATGGTGACGCTGCCCCCTTTGGTGCGCTCTGACGTGTTGCGGCTGATGACCTACACCGCAGAGCCTATCCCGGCAGAGCAGGGGGAACGCTGGGGGCTGGTGACGCAGCTGGCTAACGATCCGCTGGCAGCGGCGCTTGAGCTTGCCACGACGATCGCGGGTAAAAGCCCTTCGGCGATCCGGGCGGCAAAGCGGCTGATCGATGTGGCTGAGACCCAGGATCGCGAAGCCGTGCTGTTGCAGGAGAGCCGTGAGTCCGCGGGGCTGATCGGCAAGCCCGACCAGATGGAAGTGATCGGGGCGCAAATGCAGGGGCGTGCGCCGAATTTCAAGTGATCCCCTCTCGGGGATAGTGCTTGATCTGCCGCGCTGCCAAGGACACAAAGCCGTGCCCTTGGCAGAGTTTTAGAACATCAGGCCAGCTCGGCAAGTCGTGCCAGCGCTTCCTTGAGCTTGCCTTCTTCCTCTTCCCGCGCTGCCAGATTGGCGCGGGTTTCGGCGACAACCTCTTCCGGCGCTGAACTGGCAAATTTCGGGTTGTTCAGCCGACCGCGCAGGCCGCCCAGTTCCTTGGCCAGTTTGCCCAAGGTCTTTTCGAGCCGCGCCTTTTCTTCGGCGATGTCTATGATGCCTTCCAGTGGAAGGCCAAAGCTCGCGCCTTCTGCCGGGATCGTCACGGTGCCTTTGGGCAAGGTGTCTGTCTCGCTCAGGTCTTCGATGCGTGCCAGCCGCTTGATCAGCGTTTCGTTGCGATCCCACGCCGCGCGACCACGCTCATCAATCGACGTGACCAGCATCGGCACGTAAAGACCGGCGGGCACATGCATCTGTGCGCGGGCGGACCGGACGCTTTCGATCAGCGCAATCACCCAGTTCATTTCGTGATCGGCATCGCTGTCGATCAGTTCGCTGCCATAATTCGGCCAATCCGCGACCATCAGCATCTTGGCACGGTCGCCGGATGTGCTCCACAGTTCTTCGGTGATAAAGGGCATGATCGGATGCAGCAGGATCAGGCATTGATCCAGAACCCATTTCATCGTCGCGCGGGTTTCCTCGCGGGCCGGGTTGTCGTCTTGCAGCAGCGGTTTGGAGAATTCCACGTACCAGTCGCAGACCTTGCCCCAGACAAACGCGTAAAGCGCTGTGGCCGCGTCGTTAAAGCGATAGTTCTCCAGTGCTTCGTCAACTTCGATGCGGACCTTGGCGGTTTCCCCGACGATCCATTTGTTCAGCGCCTGTTCAGTCTGCGGCAGGCCATCGGCCGCCCCTTCAAATACACCGTTCATCTCGGCAAAACGCATGGCGTTCCACAGCTTGGTCCCGAAGTTGCGATAGCCCTTGATCCGCTCCATATCGAGCTTGAGCACGCCACCAAGCGCGGCCATCGCAGCTGACGAGAACCGCAACGCATCGGCACCGTATTCGTCGATCACCTCGAGCGGGTCGACCACGTTGCCGACAGATTTGCTCATCTTCTTGCCCTTGGCGTCGCGCACAAGGCCATGCAGATAAACGGTATCAAACGGGATTTGTCCGACGACGGAGAGTTGCATCATCATCATCCGCGCCACCCAGAAGAACAGGATGTCGGTGCCGGTGATCAGATCGCTGGTCGGGAAATAGCGCGCCAGTTCGGGCGTGTCCTCGGGCCAGCCCAACGTACCGATGGGCCAAAGGCCGGAGGAGAACCAGGTGTCGAGCACATCGGGGTCGCGCCAGACCGGATAAACCAGTTTGGTCGAGTCCTGATCAACCGCGTATTGCGCAAGGCATTCGGCGAGCATGTGAATGGCGGCATGCCGGTCGGCCACTTCGACGATGGCCGCGTGATTGATCGGAATGGGCGTATCCGCGATTTCATCACGGAATGCGCTTTGCACCGCATCAAACTCGGCAGCGCAATGAGAAACGGTGCCCGCATGCACCATGCCGTCGCGCATCAGCAGCTTGTGCAGTTCTACATAATCCAGCTCGCCGTCTTCGCCGATCGCGTGCTCATAGCTCAGGTCCAGCCCGTACCAGACGGGGATCTGATGGCCCCACCAAAGCTGGCGGCTGATGCACCACGGTTCAATATTCTCAAGCCAGTGGAAATAGACCTTTTCCTCACGCTCGGGCACGATTTTGACGTCGCCATTGCGCACGGCGTCCAAGGCGGGGCCGACGATCTTGTCGGTGTCGACGAACCATTGATCAGTCAGCATCGGCTCGATGACGACTTTGGAGCGGTCGCCAAAGGGTTGCATGATCGGCTTGTTCTCGACGAAAGGTTCGCTGGCGACGATATCCTCGCCGCCCTCGGGGTCGGGTTTGGTGACATCATGTGTGACCGCCAGCCCTTCGGCGGTGATGTCGGCAACGACGCGCGTGCGCGCCTCGAACCGGTCCAGCCCGCGATATTCATCGGGGACAAGGTTCATCGCGGCGATCATAGTCTCGTCAAAATCCTGATCGCCATTGGCGATGGCCTGCGCGATTGCGGCCTCTTCGGCATAGGGTTTGCCATCGTTGCGCATGGCACCTTTGGTGTCCATCAGCCCGTACATCGGGATATTGCCGCGCTTGGCGACCTGATAGTCGTTAAAGTCATGCGCACCGGTGATCTTGACCGCACCAGACCCGAAATCAGGATCAGGATAGTCATCGGTGATGATCGGAATCAGGCGACGATGTTCTTTCGGTCCAACCGGAATTTCGCAGAGTTTTCCGACAATTGACGCATACCGTTCATCCGATGGGTGCACAGCAACCGCGCCGTCGCCCAGCATGGTTTCGGGCCGCGTGGTCGCGATCGAAATGTAATCGCGTTCTTCTGTCAGAACAACGTTTCCGTCCTCGTCCTTTTCCACATAGGTATAGGTCGCACCACCTGCCAGCGGGTACTTGAAGTGCCACATATGGCCGGCGACTTCGACATTCTCGACCTCAAGATCGGAAATCGCGGTTTCAAAATGTGGGTCCCAGTTGACCAACCGCTTACCGCGATAGATCAGGCCCTTGGTGTACATGTCGACAAAGACCTTGATCACCGCATCGTGGAAATTGCCTTCTTCGCCTGCCGGTGCACCGGGGGCACCCGACATGGTGAACGCATTGCGCGACCAGTCAAGCGACGCGCCAAGGCGCTTGAGTTGACCGATAATGGTGCCGCCGGATTTCTGTTTTTGCTCCCAGACCTTTGCAGTGAAATCTTCACGTGAAAAATCGGTGCGTCGCTTGCCGTCCTTTGCGAGTTCGCGTTCGACGACCATCTGTGTGGCGATGCCCGCATGGTCCTGTCCGGGCTGCCAAAGCGTGTCGAACCCGCGCATGCGGTGCCAGCGCACCAGAATGTCCTGCAATGTGTTGTTGAACGCGTGCCCCATATGCAGGCTGCCGGTCACGTTGGGCGGTGGGATCATGACGCAATATGTCTCGGCGCGCGTAGCATTGGCACCGGCCTTGAAACAGCCTGCCTCGTCCCATGCCCGATACAGGCGGTCTTCGGCTTCTGCCGCATCGAAAGTCTTGTTCATCGCCATGTCGCTGTTCCTCTTGTCGTCTCGCTCCGTCTAGCGAAACCGACGGACAAGGGAAAGGCGCACCGGGCGGATTTCTTGGACTTGCGCAGTTGGGCTTGCGCGTATCAAGTCTGGCGGCGCTCTGCCTGTTCCGGACGGATCAGCGGTTCGCGAACGCCAGATCGGACCACGGCCGGGTCATAGGGGGTGCGGGCAAACACCTCGCGTACCATTGGTGCAAAGAAATCCAGTGGCAGATCGTCATAGCCCGGATCAAAGCTGGCCTGATCCCAGCGTTCGCAGAACTGGGCGCAATCGTCAAAATACGGGTGACCCCGATGCGTTTCACGTTTGTGCTGGTCGCCGTCAACGTGGTGGCCGTAGTACAGCATTTGGAATTCACCGTGTTTTTCGACCACCCAAGCGCATTGTTCACGCACAAACGGGCGCAGGATGGTGGCGGCGTATTCATCGTGATTATAGGGAGCATAGATGTCGCCGATATCATGCAGCAAGGTGGACACCACCCAGTCGGTATCGGCGCCGTCCCGCCAGGCGCGGCTTGCCGATTGCACAGAGTGACCCAGACGGGTGATCTGATAGCCGCTGAGGCTTTGGTCGAGATCTACGAGTGCCGCGAGCAACCGATCAGCCATCCCTTTGGTGTGCTCGGTCTCATGTCGTGTCAGGAACTCGTATTCTTCACGGGTTCCGTCCTGCATGCGGGTAAAGCTGACCTTGTCCATCAGGCACACATCTCCTCTGCGTTCACAGAAAATCTGACCTGCGCCAAGCGGATTTGTCAAAGGGCAGGGCGGATTATCCCCGAGGCGCGCGCCCGGATTGAAGCGCGGCGAAAATTACCAAACCGATCCTTAATACATGTGGTTCACGGTGCAGGGATGAATGGGGCCCGCAAGTGAGCAATCGATGGTCTATTGCTCACGGCAAGTTTTGCGGTTTCTGCTTGCTCTGCGCACGCGAGGTGCCGATGATCGGAGTCATCTTTGAACTCGTGTCATCAACCGTCACCCCTATGCACATGGGAGCTGCTGCCGAAGTGTTCAGAGATACCGTTGACGCCGATCGAAGTTTGGGACGTGTTGCAGAATGATCCTGTCGCGGCTGAGAAATAAGCTTTTCGGATGGCTCGGGCGGCCGCTGCGCTCCGAGCATTCAGCCGAGGTCAAGCCGCGCGGCCCGCTTACCCATGTGATTATTCTGGACGGCACGCTGTCATCGCTGGAGCCCGGCTATGAAACCCATGCAGGCATGACCTATCGATTATGTCGTGAGATGGGATCGCAGGTGTCGGTTTTCTACGAAGCGGGCGTGCAATGGAGCAGTTGGCGAGGCACCGTGGATGTCATGATGGGGCGCGGCATCAACCGCCAGATCCGCCGCGCCTACGGATATCTCGCGTCACGTTATCGTCCGGGTGACCGGATTTTCCTGTTCGGCTATTCCCGCGGGGCCTTTGCCGTGCGCTCGCTCGCCGGGGTTATCGATATGGTTGGTCTGCTCCGCGCCGATCAGGCCACGGTGCGCAATATCCGCAACGCCTATCGGCACTATCAGTACTATCCGCTCACCCAGCAAGCGGGCAGTTTCAAGCAGACCTTTTGCCACCCGGACGTACCGATTGAGATGATTGGGGTCTGGGATACGGTCAAGGCATTGGGACTGAAACTACCTCTGCTCTGGCAGAGTGCTGAGGATCAGCACGCGTTTCACAACCACCAACTCGGACGCAGCATCCGCAACGGCTTTCAGGCGCTGGCGCTGGACGAGACCCGTCGCGCCTATACGCCCGAACTGTGGTACAGTTCTCCGGATTTTCCGGGGCGGGTCGAGCAGGTCTGGTTCCGGGGCACGCATGGCGACGTTGGCGGGCATCTGAACGGATACGAACCCGCGCGGCCGCTGGCCAATATTTCTCTGGTTTGGATGCTCGAGCATGCCGAGGCTTGTGGTCTGCCACTTCCGGCGACCTGGCGGGCAAGGTTTTACACTGATCCCGACGCTCCATCACACGGGACCTGGCGGGGATGGGGCAAGATTTTCCTGTTGCGCAGAGCCCGCGTGGTAGGTCGCGACCCATCCGAGAGCATCCATCAATCAGTGCGCCCCGAAGCGCTTCTGCAGGGACCGTTGGTGTCACCACGATTGCGGTCTGGTGGGGCGGAGTGAGTCAGCCTAGCGGCGCGCCATATCCATGATGATGCAGGTCGTGGACCCGGTGGAATAGAGCTTGCCGTCCTCAATGCCACGGATCTCGCCATGGGCGATGCCGGTGGAGCGGCCGGAATGATCAACCTCGCCGACGCATTCGATTGCCATGCCCAGCGGAATCGAACGGACAATGTTTATTTTGTATTCCAAGGTCGTATAGACCGAGCCGCGCGGAACCATCGTCATGACGGCACAGGCCATCGCGCTGTCCAGAAGTGTTCCGTACCAACCGCCATGCACTGTGCCCATTGGGTTGGTGACCTCGAATTCCGGGGCGCCACGGAAAACGGCGCGTCCCGGTTCGACGGCGTGCAAGATATATCCGAGCGTGCCGGAAATCGGCGGGCCGGATACAGTTCCGTCAAGGATGCCCTGCATGAATTCGAGACCGGACATCGACAGCACCTCGGCCATCGACGGAAGTTCGGAAACATCGGTTGCAAGTCTCATGTCCATTGCGGTTCTCCTGTACTACTCAAGAGGTATCAGGAGAGCCGCATCGGGCAATCGTTACGCTACGTTCTGGAGTTCGACTTTTGGGGTGACACCCAGGGCATGACAAACATCGCGGGTCAGTTCTGGCCGGTTCAGCGTATAGAAGTGCAGCTTATCGACGCCGCCATCGATCAGATCGCTGCAAAGTTCGGTGCAAAGTGCGGTTGCCAGCAGGTCCTCGCGATCGTCGCGAAGGGCCTTTTCAAACGCCTCCTCGACCCAAGCCGGGATGGATGCGCCACAGCGGCGGGCAAAGTTCCGCGCGCCTTTCCAGTTTTCGATCGGCAGGATGCCTGGCGTGATTGGCGCGTCAATTCCTGCGGCGACACAAGCATCGCGGAACCGAAAGAATGTCTCGGCCTCAAAGAAGAACTGGGTCAGGGCTTCGTTTGCGCCAGCGTCAATCTTTGCCTTGAGCCAGTCGACATCTGATTTGAAATCAACAGCTTCCGGGTGCTTGTCGGGATAGGCTCCGACACGGATGTTAAACTTGCCGGTTTCAGCCAATGCCTCGATCAACTCGACGGAATTGGCAAATCCGTCCTCATGCGCGGCAAATGCGCCGCTGCCTTTTGGCGGATCGCCCCGCAGGGCGACAATGTCGGTGACTCCGGCCTCGGCGAATCCGTCGGCGATGGCGAGCGTTTCGGCGCGGGTGGCGTTCACACAGGTCAGATGCGCCGCCACGTTCAGCCCGGAAGATTTGTGCAACGTCGCGACGGCGTCGCGAGTCAGGTCGCGTGTCGTGCCGCCAGCACCATAGGTGACCGAAACAAAGCGCGGGTCCAACGGCGCGAGCGTCTGGACCGTATCCCAGAGGCGGAACGATCCCTCGAGATTCTGTGGCGGGAAGAATTCAAACGAAATTGCGGGAACGGTCATGACGGCATCCTCTGATTTCGTCCCTTGTGACACAGGGTGTGTTGTGAGACAATTTCATAATTCTCAAGAACAACATGAGCCGAACATGAGACTGATAATCGCGATCCTGCTACCGCCCGTGGTATTCTTTACTATTGGTCGCCCATTTCAGGGTCTCTTCTGCCTGCTTTTGCAGCTTACCTTGATCGGTTGGATTCCCGCCGCGTTCTGGGCGGTCTATGCGCTGAGCCAGTACAACACCGACAAAAAGATCGCGGAAATGCACCGGGGCGAGCGGTAGAAGATCATGCATATCGAATTCAGACACCTGCGTACGATCAAGGCGATTCACGATTGCGGCGGGCTGGCGCGGGCGGCGGATCAGTTGAACATCACCCAAAGCGCGTTGAGCCACCAGATCAAAGGATTGGAGGATCAGGCCGGGGTCGAACTGTTCATCCGGCGCTCCAAACCCATGACCTTGTCGGCGGCGGGCTTCCGATTGTTGCGTCTGGCCGAACAGGTACTGCCGCAGGTCGAGGCGACGCTGTCCGAATTTTCGAACCTGCGCGACGGCAAGACCGGGCGGATGCATATTGCCATCGAATGTCACGCCTGTTTCGAATGGCTGTTCCCGGTGCTCGAGGGGTTTCGCAAGAACTGGCATGACGTGGATGTGGACATCCGGCCGGGGCTTGCGTTTGATGCGCTGCCCGCGCTGCAGAAAGAGGAAGTCGATCTGGTGGTGTCGTCAGATCCTGAAGATTTGCCGGGCGTGACCTTCATCGAACTCTTTGACTATCAAGCCGTTTTTGTGGCTTCGGCGGCGCATCCCTTGGCGAGAAAACCTTGGGTCGAAGCCGCCGATTTTCGCGGTGAAACGCTGATTACCTACCCGGTCGAAAGATCACGTCTGGACGTGTTCAGCCAGTTGTTGATCCCGGCCAAGGTGGAACCGGCGGCGATCCGGCAGGTTGAACTGACTGCCGTGATCCTGCTGTTGGTTGCGTCCAATCGCGGCATCTCGGTGTTGCCGGATTGGGTGGTGCGCGAGGTCAAGTATTCGTCCGACTATGTCACCCGACCACTGAGCGAAAAGGGCGTGACCCGGCGTCTTTACGCGGCGGTGCGCAGTGATGAAATGAACAAGCCTTTCATGCGTGATCTGATCGATCTTGCGCGGGTCGAGGCCCGCAAATTGCAGTCAGTTTAAGCTGGATCGCAGCGGAGTAGGGTTGTCAGAAACGTCTTATCGCCGCCGTTTGGCCCGCAAGGTCGGGTCGGCTTCGGTCGGGTCCTCGGGCCAGGGGTGTTTCGGATACTGCGCCCGCATATCCTTGCGTACGTCGGCATAGGACCCGGACCAGAAACCCGGCAGGTCACGGGTGATCTGGATCGGGCGCTGGGCGGGCGAAAGCAGGGTGATTTTGAGCGGCACCCCGGCACTGGCCGGATGTACGGTGACGCCAAAGAGCTCCTGCAACCGGACTTCGATTTCCGGGTCTTCGCCAGCATAATCAATCGGCACCCTGCGGCCCAGCGGTGTGGTAAAGTGACTGGGCGCGCGGGCATCGACGAGTTGCGTTTGTTCCCAGTTCAGCGCGGCGCGCAGGGCGGGCAACAGATCAAAACGTTTCCAGTCCTCGACACTGCGCACGCTGGTCAGCATTGGCAACAGCCAATCCTCGAGATGATCAAGCAGACCGGGAACAGAGAAGTCCGGCAGATCGGCACCGGTCGCACGCACAAGCTCCACCCGCGCTGCAAGCCGCGCAGCAGCGCCAGTGAGGTTCAGGCCAAGGTCGCGCACGCCGTCAAGCATGGCGCGGGCTACCAGTTCATCGGGGGCGTTCTTCCAGATACGATCCTGCAGCACCAGCGCGCCAAAACGCTCTTGTTGCCGGGCGATCACGCGCCGGTCGCGTCGGGACCAGTTACAAACTTCCTGCCAGGTGATCTGGTTGGCAAAGAGATCGCGAATATCGCTTTCGCTGATCTGTGCGGCCAGCCGGATGCGTGCCTCGCGCGGATTGCCGTCGGTGTCGATGGCCACAAGGTAGGGTGCCGCAGCAAGCGGGTCGCTGTCATTCAAAACAGCGCCTTTACCGCCTGATAGCACGTAACGCGGCGCGTCACCCTTGCGCCGCTGACCAATCCGATCGGGATAGGCAAGGGCGGTCATCGCGGCTGGACCGATGCCAGCGTGACCAGGTTTGGTGGCCTTTCTGAGGCGAGAGATCTCGGTGCGGATACGGTTTATGACGCCTGCGTTGACTTGGTAGGGCCGTGACCTTGCAAACGCCTTGGGATCGCGCATTGCGGCAAGGCGCAAGGCCAGATCGCAGGGCGCACCGCGCAGCGGGTCGCGTTCGGCGATCAGCGCTGCGAGAAGGGCGGCATCAGGGCCAGCCAGCGTCAGCATATGCGCGAGCCGTGGATGCAGCGGCAGTTTGGCGAGCGCCTGACCGTGCTCAGTCATCCGGTTATTGTCATCGAGCGCACCCAACAGCGTGAGGAGTGCACGCGCTTCGGCCAATGCGCCCTCGGGCGGAGGCGTCAGGAAGGCAAGATCAGCTTCGTTTGCGCCCCACAGCGCCAGTTCGAGCGCCAGTCCGGTGAGGTCAGCCGCTTCGATTTCGGCCGGTGGAAAGGCGAGAAGCGCACCCTGTTCCCCACGGGTCCAAAGCCGGTAACAGGCGCCTTGGGCAACCCGCCCAGCCCGACCTTGCCGCTGGGTTGCCTCAGCACGGGTGACACGCTCGGTCACCAGCCGCGACATCCCCGAACCCGGATCAAACCGTGCACGGCGCGACTGGCCCGCGTCAACGACCACGCGGATATCCGGGATCGTCAACGAGGTTTCGGCGATCGAGGTCGCGAGCACGACCTTGCGGCCTGAATCCACCGGCGCGATGGCGACACGTTGCGCGGCAAAGGGCATCGCGCCGAACAGTGGGCGCAGCACACAATTGTCGGGTAAGCGGCGGGCAAGCGCTGTCTCTGCGCGCCGGATTTCCCCCTCGCCGGGCAGAAAGACCAGCAGACCACCACCCATGGCGCGGGTTTCATATTCGGCCTGCACAACCAGATCTGCCAAGGCGTCATCACGCCGGTCCTTTGGGCCGAGGGGTTTGTCGAGCCAACGGGTCTCAACCTCAAAACTGCGGCCCTCTGATGTGATCATCGGGGCGTTCATCAGGGCGGCAACAGGTGCGGCATCTAGGGTTGCAGACATGACGACGAGGCGCAGATCGTCGCGCAGCGCTTCGGCCACCTCAAGACATAGCGCTAGCCCCAGATCGGCGTTCAGTGAGCGTTCGTGGAATTCGTCAAAAATCACTATGCCGACCCCTAGCAGGTCGGGGACAGACTGGAGCATCCGGGTCAGAATACCCTCGGTTACAACCTCAATACGGGTCGCGGCAGAGGTCTTGCTCTCGCCCCGCATCCGGTAGCCGACCGTTTGCCCGACCGGTTCGCCTAACGTGTCGGCCATCCTTTCGGCGGCGGCACGGGTGGCAAGGCGGCGGGGTTCCAGCATGATCAGCCGTTGGTTCGCAGGTATCAACTCGGCTGCGATCAACGCAAGCGGCACCCGCGTGGTCTTGCCTGCACCGGGAGGGGCCTGGAGCACAGCGCGGCCCTGCGCCCGCATCGCGGCGATCAGGTCGGGCAGCGCGTCGTCGATGGGCAGGGGATCGGTGCGGGTCATGCCCGTCTTATCGCCAAAGCCCGGCGCGGCGTCCAGCGGTGGTCTGGACAACACCCCGCACGGCGCGGCATGTATCGGCAAGACAGTTGCGGAGCAGGCATGGATATCATCGATCTGGGCAAACGAATTCTCGCCGGAGAACGCCGAGCACTGGCGCGCGGCATCACACTGGTTGAAAGCCACCGGGCCGATCACCGGGCGGTGGCGACCGATCTGCTCGAATGGCTGGGCCAACACGGGCGGCAGGCATTGCGCATCGGACTTTCCGGGACTCCGGGTGTCGGCAAATCGACCTTTATCGAAAGTTTTGGGATGATGCTGATCGAAAAGGGACTGCGGGTGGCGGTGCTGGCGGTTGATCCCAGCTCGACCCGGTCTGGCGGCTCGATTCTCGGCGACAAGACGCGGATGGACCGGTTGAGCCGCGAACCGAATGCGTTTATCCGCCCATCGCCTAGCCAGACCCATCTGGGCGGTGTTGCGCGGCGGTCGCGCGAGGCGGTGGCGCTGTGCGAGGCGGCGGGCTTTGACGTCGTGCTGGTCGAGACTGTGGGCGTCGGGCAATCGGAGACCGTTGTCGCTGAGATGAGCGATCTGTTCCTGCTGCTGCTGGCCCCTGCGGGCGGCGACGAATTGCAGGGGGTCAAGCGCGGCATCATGGAGATGGCCGACCTGATTCTGGTGAACAAGGCCGATGGCGATCTTAAACCGGCGGCGACGCGGACCTGTTCGGACTATGCCGGGGCATTGCGGCTGCTGCGCAAGCGGGTTCAGGACCCGGATGGCTTTCCCAAGGCGATGATGGTGTCGGCAATCGAAGAAAACGGGTTGGCCGAAGCGTGGGGCGAGATGCAAACCCTGGTCGATTGGCGCAAAGAGAATGGGCATTGGGATGGCCGCCGCGCGGCGCAGTCGCGATACTGGTTCAACGAGGACGTGCGTCAGGCCCTGCTGGCCCGGTTGGAGGACGACGACGTACGTTCTCAGATGCAGCGGTTGGGGGAATTGGTCGCGACCGGGGGCATGACCCCATCGGCGGCCGCCCGCGAGATGTTGCAAGAGCATCTGAGGCGGTAATGCGATTCGCCGGATTGGTTTGCGATTGCCGCGTTGTCCATGCGCGCTTGGGCATGAGTGGTGAATATTCTGCACGACCATGCGAACAAGGCCAAGTTTCGCGTGTCGGGCGACTTGACGAGGCATGGGTTTGAGCCTATCAGCACCGAACAGATTTCGGGCGCGGCAAGTGCGGCGCCCTTTTGCATTATGATGCGGCGCCGCCGTATCGGACACTAGACGAGGTACCTGACATGTCGCGCCGTTGCGAACTGACCGGAAAAGGCCCGATGACTGGCAACAATGTCAGCCACGCCAAAAACAGAACCCGCCGCAGGTTTCTGCCGAACCTGAATGATGTGACGTTGCAGTCCGAAACACTGGGCCGTGGCGTCAAGCTGCGGATCTCGGCGTCGGCGCTGCGTAGCGTTGATCACCGGGGTGGGCTGGATGCCTATTTGGCCAAAGCCAAGGACGACGAACTGTCGACCAACGCGCTGAAGGTCAAGAAAGAGATCGCCAAGGCGGCTGCTTCGGCCTAAGCCTGATCGGACTGCGAATTTGACGCACAGCCTCGCGATTTCGCGGGGCTGTTTGCGCTTGCACGGGCCTGTTGTCGCCGCCTATACGAGGCGCAGAATGAGGCTTGTTTTCAAAAGATATATCGGCATCGCGCTGGTCCTGCTGGTTGCTCTGACCGGGCAGGCCATGGCCATTGCACGCGGTGCTCCAGGTCCGGCCGGACTGGTCGAACTTTGTACCGGCGGCGGCCCGGTGATGGTCTATGTGGACGAGGATGGCGAACCGGTTGGTGCGCCGCATCTGTGTCCGGAATATGCCTTGTCGCTGATCCTGCAGGTCGCCGAACCGGAGACCCAACCGTACCGTGCGGATGAACCACGCCGCTTGGCAACGGTGCGCGCAGAGTTGCAGAACACGGAATTGCCGCAACCGCCAATGCTGGCGCGGGCGCCGCCTCTGGCGCTTTGATCCCGGACACCACTAACAAATCAAAGTTTAAAGAATGAGGAATGGCATAATGTCCATCAAATCAAACCTGCTCGCGGCTGCGACCCTGTTGACCCTGACCGGCACCGCATGGGCCGGCGACTCAGCCGCAAACATTTCCGTTATGGACCCTTATGCGCGCAGCTCGACAGCAAGCTCGGCCACCGGAGCGGCGTTCATGATGCTGAAGAATGGCACTGATCAGGATGACCGGCTGGTTGCGGTGAAATCCGATATCGCCGAGCGTGTCGAATTGCACACCCATATCGAGGACGCCAATGGTGTGATGAAGATGCGCGAAGTTGAAGGCGGTTTCGAAGTCGCCGCAGGTGAGACACATATGTTGAAACGCGGTGGTGATCACGTGATGTTTCTTGGACTGAAACAACCTCTGAGCGACGGCGATATCATTCCGCTGACCCTGACGTTTGAAAAGGCCGGGGATGTGATGATCGAAGTTCCCGTCGACCTGGCGCGCAAGCCCAAAGCTGGTGGAGATCACGGCGCCAAAACCCACTAGGCGCGTGTAACCCCAAGCTGTTCGGCCACCCAATCTACGACGATCTGGGTGGCCGGGCCCAGCCGCGTTTCGTCAAATGCCGAGGCGATATACGAGCGATCAAGGTTCATCTCGACCGTATGTGCGTTCACCGCATTGGCCTCTTGAACAAATCCCGCCGCCGGATAGACCTGACCCGATGTACCGATGGCGGCAAAGATGTCGGCCCCGGCCAGATGGTCCATGATGCGATCCATGTAATAGGGCATCTCTCCGAACCAGACGACGTCGGGGCGCGCGGATGCGCCCCCGCAACGGGGGCATAGTTCGCCCGGTTCCATCATATCGGGTGCAGGCCAGCGATGACCACAGGCCGCACACAGCGCCCCCGCCAAGGTCCCGTGCATATGCAGAACGTCACGTGCGCCGCCTGCCTCGTGCAGGGCATCGACGTTCTGGGTCACGATCACCACTTCGCCGGAACAATCCGATTGCAACCGGGCCAGCGCGCGATGTGCGGAGTTGGGCTGTGCTGCTGCTGCCTGTTGCCGCCGGGCATTATAAAATCCATGTACCAGCGCCGGATTACGCGCAAACCCTTCGGGCGTGGCCACATCCTCGATCGAATGCTGCGCCCACAGCCCGCCGGCATCGCGAAACGTTCCAAGGCCGCTTTCAGCGGAAATTCCCGCGCCGGTGAGGATGACAATCTTTCCCATGCGGTCTCCTTTGCCTATCACTGTGGCCAAAGGAGAGTGTCATGACCACCCGTGTTCTGTTCGTTTGTCTTGGGAATATCTGTCGCTCGCCGACCGCCGAAGCGGTGTTTCGCGGATTGCGCCCCGACCTTGTGTCGGACAGTGCCGGGACCGCAGGCTATCACGTGGGCGAGCCGCCCTATGGGCCGATGCAAGCATCGGCACGAGCGCGTGGAGTCGCAATGGACGATCTGCGCGCACGGCAGTTCAGTGCGCAGGATTTCACCCGGTTCGATCTGATCCTCGCGATGGACACGGACAACCTGCGCAATATTGAGGCGCTGCGGCCTGTCGGTGCCGAAACGCCGGTGCATCTGTTCACCGACTATGGCTCTGACGCGAGCGCAGTGCCTGACCCATATTACACACGCGACTTTGATGGGGCGTTGGACACCATCGAGGCGGCAGCACAGGGATTGGCAGAGGCGCTGGATTAAGCAGGACGAAAACTGTTCACCGCTTCAGTCGTCAATGATCCGCAGACTGTCACCGAGCCAGGGCAGACGTGCATGCGCCGGGTTGATCATCTGTGTCTGGACCAGCCGCCGCACGGTATCGGCGACTTCGCGGGGAACCCGGTCGGACCAATCGGCCCCGGCAAAGAGCGAGATCGTCCGCGCAAAGGAGCCAAAGGGCAGGGCGAAAGCGTCGATATCATCATGAAACCGCTCGGCGCGCATATAGCCGAGCGGGGTGGTGATTGCCCAGCCGATCCTCCGCGCGACCATCGCCATCAGGGCGAGGTGGCTACCGATCTCAAAACGGTGTTCAAAAGCCAGCTGATGATGCGTCAGATGGCTTTCGATCTGCTGGGCAATCAACTGTTCGCCCGCATAGCGCAGCAGAGGCAGGTCTTGCGTGGTGATCTCGCTGACGGTGGTGATGGCATCCTTTGGCGCAACGAGGATAAAGGGATCACGTACGAGTGGGTATTCTATGACGTTTTCCGGGGTCGGTCCGGCGCTGGCCGTGACCGCAATGTGATAGCGCCCGTCTTGTACAGCCGCGCCAAGATCAAGGCTGGGTGCGGTGATCAGTTTGAACCGGCAACCGGCGAGGCTGTCGGCAAGAATGGTGGCTAGACGCGGGGTCAGGTCATTGTCGAAATCGTCGATCAACCCCACCGACAGCGTGTCGAGATGGCCGAGATCCATCACCGTCAACTCGCTTTGCGCCAGCCGAAGTTGCGCCAGCGCCGCCTGGGCCCGCATGAGAAAACTGCGCCCCGCCGGGGTCAGCTGCATCGGGCGGCGGGTGTGATCGACGAGATCGGTGCCAAGCGCGGTTTCAAGGTTGCGCATCTGCTGGCTGACAGCCGGTTGGCTCAACCCCGTCCGCTCGGCGGCCTGAGCAACGGTGCCGGTCGCGGCGAGCGCTTCGAACACTTCGAGCCCGCGCAGGGTGACGCCTTTGGTCAGCATGGTTCAGGCTCCCACAGTTTTACCTTTTGTGAAACTGTGGGGCGGATTGGTCAAGCCGTGAGGTGAGGGCGCAGATCAGCCGCAGGATTTGCGGGCACGTTCGCCAAAGGCGCGATATTTTTTCCAAAAGGTCTCGTCGCTACTCCGATCCGACTGGCGAATGTCCTGCGCCATTTGCGGGTCCTTGAACAGCTTGGCCGCTTTTCTGCGTTCGGAATACGACAGGCTGCCATTGGCAACGCTCTGAATACAGCCGCAGAGTTGAGGCGTGGCCCGGTTCCTGCCCGAGGTCCGGCAGGCCCGTTCGATGACGCCGCTGGCCGCGAATACCGGCGCGGGCGCCGCCCAGAAAATCGTGCCTGCGCACAAGAGCGCTGCGAGTGCCTGTTTCATTGTCTGCCGTCTCCGCCTTGCGGGGTCTTTTGCCCCTTTGCCTCATTTGCCGCACAGTATGGAGCAATGCGGAGGGGCGATCAATTCCCGTGAACTGAAGGCGGTGCAAGCGGAGTGGTGGTTGTTGCGTCTCGGAATTACTGACAAGGAGTCGTGATGACGCTGCTACCAAATGCCTGCTCTGTTGCTGCAGCCCTCTCTATACCTTCCAATTGCACAACGTAAAGTCATGTGTTGACCATGAACCTCAAAATAACCACTGCAGAAAGTCGACAATCGACCACCCCGTGGTTCCCATTCGTGTCGCCTTGTAGGGTGCCGAGTTGTCAATTCCTTTAATCGTCTTGCCTGTGCGATCCAAGAGATTCATTTTGGCAGATCGCCCACCCGCGCGGCTCAGAGACTTGGCCGCAGCGTCTTCGGAGATGGTGTTTGCGGCAGCCTCCGCGTCAAGTTCCATCTCAATGGTGAGCCGACCTTGGGTACGCGCTGTCTCGGCACGAATGGCTTCGGCCGCCATCAGCTTGGTTTCCCTATCGGTTTCCCGAAGTTTTTGGGCAATCCGTTTTTCCCAAGCCTTTCGCACATCTGGGTGATCGGCACGCATCTGGATCTGGATCTGCCGAACGACGGTCGCAAGTGCGATCACGGAATCGTCTTTGTGAAATTCCGGGTCGGACAAGTTCCCTTCCAGAATGCCGTGCGCGATGCCGAGGTTCTGTTCAATGGCGTTTGGATCGTCACGGCAGGAGTCGAGGCTATGATCAATGAATTTGAACGCCGTGTTCATTCGGTTAAAATCATTGGTGTTGCTATCAATCGCGAGCGAGGTCGCGAACTCTATCTGCTTCAACCAGCGTTCAACAGCATCTTTCGGCTCAAATGGCAGCGCTCTTATAGTATATTTTCCAGTGACAGAATCCGCTTCCAACGTTTCATGTTGCGGCAGGCTTTCTGCCCAGAATAGATTCTTGATCTCTTCGATCCGTTCCGCCACGGCTTTTGATCCGGCGTCCCATTGTAGCTCTGTCACTTCCTTGGCGATCTGCTGGGTCAGGGCCCAGTTCATTGGCTTTCCGACCAGAATGGCCCGATACCAGTCTAGCCAGAACGCCCACTTTTCAGGTGCGGCGCTCAGGCGCTGTTCCATCTTCGGCCACAGAACTGCCAAACCCTCTGGCATCCTGTTTCCCGGCCAGAGGGCCGGCCACTCTCCTGGCCATGTGGTATCCTCTGAAGCGGCGGCGGCGGCGGAGTCGGCGGCGGAGAAGGCGGCGGTGGCGGCGGAGAAGGCGGTGGCGGCGGCGGAGTCGGCGGCGGAGAAGGCGGCGGTGGCGGCGGAGAAGGCGGTGGCGGCGGCGGTGGCGGCGGCGGAGTCGGCGGCGGAGAAGGCGGCGGTGGCGGCGGAGAAGGC
>NZ_JBDWLR010000058.1:0-45381 GCF_039973035.1 Sedimentitalea sp. | reverse complement strand
CAATCAAATCGCTGAAGCGCAAATTGCCTCAAAAGCACTCAACCGCACGACAGCTCTCGGTCGTGCGGCATATGAGCGTGTCTTCTGAGACAAATGGGTTTGGGACAAACTCGCCTAAAACTTGATCCCTGCAACATGGTCGCAGCAGGCCAAAATCGGTTATGTCTTCGACCGGTGTTGGCGTGACTTACGTTAGCGGGCCATCAGTAGCTTAGTCGCCTTGTCAAACGCGGCGAGGTCATGCTCGGCGTGCGCGGCGAGATGTGCACCTTCGAGCGTGGCAAGGGTTGCGTGTGCTTCCGCTTCAGGGACGCCTACCGCTGAAATGGTGCCATCCCGTTTGCCCAGCTCAAACAGGTCTGTGATCCATGTGGTCATCATGGATCGGAAGGCGACGATTTTGTCCTTCACTTCATCCGCAAGGCTGTCACGGCTGATGGTAAATGCCACGCAAAGGCATAATGTTTCACCGCCGCCCAAGGCATTGCGGTAAAAGGCTACCAATGCTGCCAACCTATCGGCCGCGCTTTGGTGCGTTGCGTCTATATCGGCGCAGACCTGTTCGACCGATGCATGATAGCGATCCATGAGCGCGGCAGAAAGCACCGCTTTGGTGGCAAAGTGGTAATGGATAGATGCCTTGCGAATGCCCGAGACCTCGGCCAGATCGGCATAGCTGAATCCATCAAACCCGCGGCTGCGGGCGGCTGTTTCAGCGATTTCCAAGAGGTTTGTTTTGGTGTCTTGTGCCACGTCGGTTCTATCTTTCGGGTTTGGTCAGCAGCCTTAACGCATTTTCCGCGGCTTCCAAAGCCCCTTCCAGATAGCCCCCAAATTGCTGCGCGACTTCGGTGCCGCCAAATATCAGCTTGCCGTCCCACAATCCGCAGAGTGTTGCCGGCAGGCCGTAGTCTGGATGGGCATAAAGTGGTTGCTGGTCCTGTGCATTGGCCGTGAAGGGATCAATTGCCCAGTCCTTTATGCTGAGGCTCAAAGGCGTCGCGGCTTGCGAACCGAAGAGACGGGTAAGTTGCGAAAGTATGTGCTGTCTGAGCGCATGTTCATCGTTGCGCGCTTGGGGCGGTACGCCGAGGAAGCCGAATAAAGCATAAGGCCCGCCTTGCGCGGGGGAGGCATCGTGAATCTCCGCCAAAGGGCCAAGACGGCTCATTGCATTGCCCGACAGTCCAACTTCGCGCCAGAAAGGTCGGTCATAGATGGCAACAGCCTTGGCATGGCCCGCCATCCATGTCGCAGTTTGGTGCATGGCTTCCATGGAAGTGTTGGGCAAGGCGGGGGCATAGGTGATCTGCGCAGCGAGACGGGGCGGGAGCGCCAGCACGGCGCGGCCTGCGGTGATTGTGCGGCCACCGTGCAACTGTGCGGTGACGGTATCGCCTTGCTTCGTCAGGGCGGTGATTGCACAGGATAGACGCAGATGGCTTGCTGGAACGCTCTCGGACAAGCATTCAATCAGGCGGATCAAGCCACCTTCAAGACGGTAGGACCCCTGCATGGATGAGAATCCCTGACCGCGTTGGGTCTGCCCCTGTGTGTTCTCGAACATCAGATCGCCTCGGGAGTATTGAGCAAAGCGTCTCAGCCCTAAATCACTGATCAGTTTTGCGATCCGCTGCTGGCCGGGCCAGAACCACGCTGGACCCATATCGTAAGTGGCCCCTTCATGCCGGACTGCCGAGATCCGTCCGCCAAGGCGGTCGCGTGCCTCGGCTAAAAGAAAGCTCTGGCCGAGATCCGTCAGGCGGCTTGCAAGGGATAGCCCTGCAAGCCCGCCCCCGATGATAAGGGTATCGGTGTGCATCATTTACGCCTGAGGCGCCTTTGCAAAGGGCAGGTGGCCCGTTTTGATCCACAATTTGGCACCCTCCGCCCCGCCGACGGCCGACAGGGTTTCCCCATCCGGCAGGCGCAGCCAATCGTTCTTTTGCAGCACGTCGCCGCCGACTGTGATGCTGCCGCCAATAACTAGCACCTCAATGCCGCCCTCTGCTTGCGATTTCAGCGTCGCTTCCGCATCAATGTGGCTGTAGCTGACGACCTCGCGGTCGTCCTTGTGCAGGATCGCCGTCGCCACGCCCTCAACGGGTGCGGCCAATTTCTCCGCCATCGTTTTGCGGAACTGTGTGCGGTCCTCCATATCGAACTGCCACAGTTTGACAAAGATCGTGCAGCCCTCGGCCGAGCTGGGGGTGTGCGATGTTGTGGGCGGGTTGCGCACATAGGTGCCGGCAGGGAAATCGCCATGCTCGTCCTGAAACACGCCCTCCAGCACGATGAACTCTTCACCGCCTGTGTGCGTGTGCGCCGAAAATGCGCTGCCCGGTGCGTAGCGGACGATGGTTGTGGCCCGTGCCACCTCGCCGCCGATGCGGTCCAGCATGCGCCGGTCTACCCCCTTCATGGGCGAGGCCTGCCACTCCAACTGGTCAGAGTGAACGACAACGGGGCTGTCGAAATCTGCATTCAAGTTCATTGTTCAATTCCTTGTCGTGAAGGCGTGCGCTTAACCCGCGATGGATGGCCGTTGCGCAACTTTTGCGCGCCAAGCTTGAAGATGTTTTAGAGATTGCGGAATGTCTACTTTGGCAAAATCCGCAAAGGCCAGCCCCGCAAATGTCGTGATATCCGCAGACGAAAAGCTATCACCCGCAACATAGTCGTTTTTGGCCAAAACGCCATCGAGGTAGGTCATCGTCGTGGCTGCGACCTCTTTTTGCTTATTTCCCCATTCAGCGCATTGGTAGGTTTCCAACTCGGCACCCAGCCCCGGTGTCGCATGGTGGAAATAGGCACCCACGGCGTTCAGCAAGCCTGCTTCAGCGCGGGCGTTCATCATCGAAATATGCGCACGTTGCTTTGGCGTAGTTCCGGTCAGGGAGGGGCCGTCATAGGTGGCGTCGATATATTCGGTAATCGCATTGCACTGGGCGATGTGGGACCCATCGTCCAGTTCAAGGCAGGGGACAGTCGCATCGGGGTTCTTTGCTTTGAACGCGTCGGTGCGATGTTCGCCCCCCATGACATCCACGGCGATGAATTCCGCCTGTTCGGAAACGCCTTTCTCGGCAAGAGCGATGCGCACGCGGGCGGGGTTTGGAAATCCTTCAATGTCGTAAATCTTCATGGTGTGTTCTCCTGCATTTCTGGCCTCTATCTATCAGTAGGTAGATAATTTGGGCAAATCACGAAATTGAGAGCGCATGAAGGAGGGAAAGCTATGCAAGCATCGCGTCTTGGTTAGGTGCCTACGCAAAACGGGCATGGGCAAGACTTATGAAAAGTAGACGCCAAGCACCGTGCGCCTCGCGAAAGTTGGGTTGCTGCCTTGACATTACCCAACGCAGTCAGAAAAAAGAAATGAATATTCATTACTATAACGGTTCCGATTTGAAACGCTTACCGCCCGAAGCCACACAGGCAAAAATACGCACTGCACTTGTTCAGGAAGTTGCGAAACAGGGTATCGGCGCAACTTCGGTCGGGGCCGTTGCCAAACGCGCTGGCATGTCGGCTGGAACGATCTACCTACACTTCGAGAATAAGGAAGATATGCTGAGGAAGGTCTTTCTTCAGATCAAGACCGAAATTCATACCCTTATGATGTCCTCGGCGGGCGACCCGGACGCCAAATCCATGATTCGCAAAATGTGGTTTGACCTTTTCGGATTTGTGGCGGCCCATCCGATGGACTTTATGTTCGTCGAATATGCAGGCGCGGCGCAGATACTGAGTAAAAAACAGGCGCGAAAAGTAGCGGATATGCAGCTTGAAATCGCAGCATTGATCCAGCGTGGCATAGATGAGGGCGCGGTCGTCGATATGCCCGTTCCGACGGTTACGACGCTGCTGATTGCCCCGGCAATGCAATTGGCCCGCTTGGGCGTGTTGGCCAATGAACAACCTTCTGAAGAAGCGCTTGGGCTGGTGTTTGAGCGTGTTTGGCTGTCGGTCTCGGCTAAGCCTTCCTTTGGAAACTTACCCGACTGACAGTTCAAAAGGACGTAAAACATGAAGAAAACCCTCACTTCCCTCGCGCTCGCGACGGTTCTCGGATTTACCACCGCAACAACAGCATCGGCAGATGGCATGACACTGACACAGATTAAAAACGGCTATTTGGAACACGGTGCGCTGGCGCAATATCACCGTTGGTATCAGGTCTATGAACGCGCTGAGGGGGGGATCGAAAATGCACTGGATATCCTTGCCGAAGACGTAGCTGTGACTTCTGGTTTGGGGACTGCAAAGGGGCATGAGCAATATGCAGAGAGGGTTGGCCAGCTTCCACAAAACTGGCAAAATGCACATCATGTCCGCGATGTTCAGGTCAGCATCAATGATGATGGGTCAATGGCCCTGACCGCAGATATCACATACCTTAACGCTGGCCTTTTGGAGGATGGCGGCATTCGGGCGGCTGACCTGACTTACACAATGTCACTGGCCCCTACCGAAAGTGTGCTGCCCAAGTTTACCGAGATCACAATCGGGCAAAACTCTGATGGCACAGCCGATGAATTCATCGATGCCTATGCCGAGAACCGCCTGCGCAGTCTGGTGCATTATTGGTTGGCGTTGATTGAAGACCCGTCTCGCAACCCTGAACCCGTTCGTGAAATTTTGGCGGATGGATTTACCCTCAACTTCTCCTCCGGGGTAATCACCGACTTTGCGGAGTTTGAGGCCTGGCTTGCTGGTCCTGGGTCGCAAGTTGAGGCCAGCACGCATGTTATCAGCGAAATTTCAGTTATGGAAAATGCTGACGGCACCTATGGTATGACTGTTGATTTCGATTGGGCCGGAATCTTGCCGGATGGAAACGAGATGGTGGCGAAGACGCGACACAACTGGACCGCGACCAACGACGTGACTGAACGGTTTGCGCGTATTCTGTCCGTCGATGTCGAAGTGCTTGAGCCGTTCAGGCCACGTTCTGACTGATCTGCCGAATGTAGGCCTGACCCACGTCCCACAGGTGTTCTGCTCAAACGTCATGGTGAAGCTGAGCGATAATGCGAGACGCAGTCGCTTCGTTGATCGCCAGGATCGTGTTGTAAAGAGTTGCGATTCTTAGCAAGGATTTAACGTCGTCGTCGTGGGGCAAGGCCGAAAGCGGGTCGATGAAGAAGAACAGAGCATCGGGGCGTCTCTCGGCAATCATCGCCCCAATTTGCGCGTCCCCGCCCAGAGGCCCGCTTTTTCAGGCAGGTAATGCCCAAATCCACTGCGCGAGAAAGCCGTCCTCCGGTGGTTCCTGTCCCGTAGAGAGCGAATTCAACCAATGTCGATCTATGCGAACGTGCCCACTCGATCATCGTGTCTTTTTTCAGATCGTGGGCGACCAAGGCGATTGATCGAAAATTCACATTCCGAGTTTTAGAGATTTTCATCATTTCGCTCCCTATCGTGTGCCCAGTTCCGTGCCAATGGAGATTTGCGCTTGAGGGCACCACTCAGGTGTTGTCGCATCCTGTAAGACGCGTCTGCGACATTGCCTGATTCCAGATATGACAGGATTTCCAAGTGTTCGGTGCATTGTTCAATCAAACGCTCGCAGTTCACTTCGGCGCGATACTCCATTAATCGGCGCATCCGGTTTACCCTTTGAAGGGCCATGTAAAAAAAGGGATTTCCCGATAGTTTGATAAGTTCCTCGTGGAAGAGCGCGCCGTTTTGAAGAAGAGCTTCGCCAGGTGTGCTGCTTAGATCCATATTTAGCATACCTTCCTGAATACGACGCTGTTCATCGAGGATCTTGTGATCCAGCTGAAAAGAGGGCTCCAGCATGGCCGTGGGTTCGATAGCCATTCTGAACCTGTAAATTTCATCGAAAGCCTCTGGGGTCTTGGCTACTGGAAGAAGGCGCCACCCGTACCCCTCTTTGCGTTCTGCCCAACCTTCGCGAACGGCCCTGACAAGCAGATCTGCGGCTTTGGCTTTGGTCCAGCCGTATCGCTGCCGCAAGAACTGTTCGGCGACCTCTTCGGGAATTTGGTTGGTCAGCCAGTCGTTTGCAAAGGTCTGATAGTCATCCGCATCTGCTGGCACCGCGTCTGTTAACCCGTCTTTAAAGCTCTCCGGAAGGCGCTCCGAAACAAAGTAGCCTCTGTTGGGCTGGCGGGTAAGAACTTGCTGAATTGCCAAATTTTCAAGTGCTTCCCTGACTGGGGTGCGGGAGACGCCATACCGGTCTGCGATGTTCTGAGCGCTGATATGTTGCCCGCCCGACAATGTTCCAGAGACGATATCATGCAGTAACCGATTGGAAATATTCGTGGAAAGCTCGCTGGTTCGTGCAGCCATCATAACCTCCGATGTCGCCTTGAGTTGGGTGCAGATTGTACCTGAGCCTCAGCATAGGACCAGTTCTTTGGTTTTGTATACGGAAAAAACCGAAATCCTGCGTTGATGGAGAAGACAGGCCGCCTCTCCCATGATGAACGGGGAGATTTTCCAAAGAATTACAGGCGTTCCTGCCAACGGGTAAGACGGCCGAAATGTTTTACATGCGAAATTAGTCAATTCTGTCAGTGTGTTGCAGATCATCGTTGCGCGGTTGAGGTGTTGTTTTGGCTTTTTGGCCGCAAAAGAGCAAAAAGTATTTGGCTTTTTGTGTGTAAATAAGCAATCATGACCCCAGTGCGAGATTCGCACTACGGAGGACAACACATGGGAGGACACAAAATGTTCGCAAAACACACTCGTATTGGCGCCGTCGCTTTGGCAGCGACTTTTTCTGCTGCAACAGCGTCTACAGCACAGGATTTTCAACCGGAAAGCCCGCAGTGCATCGCACCATCCAACCCGGGTGGGGGTTGGGATTTTATCTGCCGCACGACGGCACGCTACCTGTTTGATCTTGGCGTTATCGAAGATTCCATGCAGGTCACAAACATGTCTGGTGGCGGTGGTGGTGTTGCCTTTGCGCATGTCACCAAAGAACGCAACGAAGACAACAACCTGATTGTCGCCGCCTCAATGAGCACCAGCGCCCGTATCGCGCAGGGCATTTATGAGGGTGCGACCCAGGACGACGTTCACTTCCTTGCTACCTTCGGCGCGGAATATGGCGCGATCGCTGTTCGTGCGGACTCCGAGTTCGAGACGTTGACGCAAATGATGGACGCGATCCTCGCAGACCCGCGTTCCGTTGGCATTGCTGGCGGTTCGTCTGTTGGTAGCTATGACCACATCAAGCCGATGCTTGTCGCGCGTGAGGCCGGCTTGGAAGATGTGACAAAGATGAAATACGTCTCGTTCGACGGCGGTGGGGAGGCAATGACGGGGCTGTTGTCGGGTTCTGTCGAGGCGCTTTCGGGTGACTTCTCCGAAATGCTCGGTTTTCTGGAATCTGGTGATATCCGCATCATCGGCATCATGGCACCCGAACGCCTTGAGAACTTTCCCGATATCCAAACGGCACGCGAGCAAGGTTATGACGTAATTGGGGCAAACTGGCGCGGCCTGTACATGCCAGCAGGTGCGTCGGACGAGGCCAAAGAGTTCTGGTCAAATGCGATCCAGACAATGGCGGAAGATCCCGGGTTTCAGGCCACATTGGAAGAGGCTGCAATCGCGCCCTTCAACAATTTTGGCGATGACATGCACAACTTCGTTGCAGGCAGCATTGCCGATATCGAAAAGCTGTCCCGTGAGATCGGCATCATCCAATAAAATTTAATAACCTGGCCCGAACGGCTTTGGCAGTTCGGGCCTATCTCACACCTTGGGGAGGCAAGCATGAGTGATCGCATATTCGGCGGCTTTGGATTGGCCTTGGCCATTTTCTACATCTGGGCCGCATCAATTATCAAAGACAGCTTCATGGTCGATGTGGTGGGGCCACGGGCATTTCCCTATATCGTGGGCACAATCATTGCGCTTTGTTCGCTGTATTTTATCCTGCGCCCCGATGACGAACCCGACTGGCCGCACATGCGAGAGTTCACGGAAATCGTCTTCGCTGCGGCGGTGATGTTCGCCTACTGCTTTGCCTTGCCAGAGCTTGGTTTCGTAATCTCCACGATCTTTGCAACGGCCTACCTGACGTGGCGTTTGGGGACTGCACCGCTTTGGTCGCTTGTCGTTGGCTTGTGCACATCTATTGGCATTTACGTCGTATTTCACCTGATCCTCGGCCTTGCATTGGCCAAAGGTCCACTTGGTTTCTGAGGAGGTCAGCGCATGGATACCTTAGCACTTCTCGCCGATGGCTTTGCCATCGCCCTAACCCCGCAAAATCTGTTTCTGGCTGTCATGGGGTGTTTTCTTGGCACGCTTATGGGCGCGCTTCCAGGGCTTGGCCCCGCCAACGGTGTGGCCATCCTAATCCCGATCGCGTTTTCACTGGGGTTGGGGCCTGTTGCGTCGTTGATCCTATTGGTCAGCGTTTACTACGGCGCGATGTATGGTGGCCGGATCAGCTCGATCCTGCTGAACATACCCGGCGATGAACCAGCCATGATGACCTGTCTGGATGGCTACCCAATGGCCCTGCAAGGCAAGGCGGGGGAGGCGCTCTCCCTGTCCGGTGTTGCATCCTTTGTCGGCGCGTTCTTTGCCACATGCGGGCTGGTCATTCTTGCACCGCAGTTGGTCAAGGTCGCCCTGTTGTTTGGCCCAGCCGAATATTTCGTTCTCTTTACTGTGGCATTTGCGACGCTTGGCGGCATCTCATCGACCAATCAGGCAAAGTCGGCTTTTGCGGCGGCGCTTGGCCTTGGGATTGCAATGATTGGCAGCGACTCGCAAACTGGGTCGCAGCGGTTCACCTTTGATCATATCCATCTGTATGACGGGATCGATTTCCTGATCGCCATCGTGGGTCTGTTTGCCCTTAGCGAGGTGTTCATATTCCTTGAGCATCACCGTGGTGGGGCTGTTGGTTCAGCCAAGGCCACAAAGGTTGGGCGGATCATGCCTGACTTTGCCATGATCAAGCGTTGTATCCCCTCAATGGCGCGGGGCACGGGCATTGGTTTCTTCTCCGGCGTCCTGCCGGGCGCGGGTGCGTCCTTGGGATCATTCCTGGCCTATTCCCTTGAAAAGCAGACTGTTGATCGGGACGGCAAAACCTTTGGTAAAGGCGACCCTCGCGGCGTTGCCGCACCAGAGGCGGGCAACAACGCAGCTTCGGGTGGTGCACTTGTTCCCATGCTTGCCCTTGGCGTGCCTGGATCAGGCACCACAGCCGTTCTGCTTGCCGTATTGTTGCAGTTGAATATCACGCCCGGGCCGCTGCTTTTCCAGAAAAATCCAGATGTTGTCTGGGGGCTTATCGCCTCGCTGTTCATCGCGAACTTTATCCTCTTGGCGATGAACATCCCGCTCGTCGGCATCTTTACCCGCGTGTTGATGGTGCCCACCCGAATCCTGATGCCCATCGTCGCGATGATTTCCTTTGTCGGCATCTACAGCATCACGGGTTCCAGCTTTGATGTGATGTTGATGGTTGGTTTTGGCATCATGGGCTGGGTCTTGCGCAAGCTTGATGTCTCACTCGTTCCGGTGATCCTCGGGATTCTGCTGGGCAACCAAATGGAGGTGAACCTGCGTCGTGCCATGACAATCTCGGATGGCGACTGGTTGATCCTTGTTGGTAGTCCGCTTGCCATCATCCTTTGGGGCGTCGCGATTACCGGTTTCGTCCTGCCTATGCTGATGGGCCGCCGGATGAAAAAGCGCATGGAAGCTGCACGCAATGAAGAAGAATTCGTCGGCGACTAAGCCGGCTTGTAAATGACAACGGCCACAGTGCCGATCTAAGGAGACTAAAGATGCGTATTATGACACTGCCTTGCGATGGTATTGGCCCTGAAATCATGGCAGCGACGCTCGAAGTAGTCGAGGCCGCCAACAAGCGCTTTGATTTGGGCCTGACATTCGAAGAAGAAATCTCGGGGTTTGACAGCCTGAAGAAGCATGGCATCACTCTACAGGAAAGCGTGTTGGATCGCGCACGTACCGAATTTGACGGCGTGATCCTTGGTACTCAATCGCACATGGACTACCCACCCTTGGCTGAAGGGGGGCGGAATGTCTCCGCCGGGTTCCGTATCGGGCTGGACCTTTATGCCAATGTGCGCCCGGCCCGGACCCGCGACTTTATCCCGAACAAGGCTCCGGGCATGGATCTGGTGATCATGCGTGAAGCGACAGAAGGTTTTTATCCTGATCGCAACATGTTCAAGGGCGTGGGTGAAATGATGCCTGACCCTGATATGGCGTTGTCCGTGCGCAAAATCACCCGTCACGGGTCGATGCGGATCTGCCGCGAGGCATTCAAATTGGCGATGCAGCGCAAAAAGAAGGTGGCCGCCATCCACAAGGCTAACTCCTTTTTGATGACGGACGGGTTGTTTTTGGAATGCTTCCGCGAAGTCGCCAAAGACTTCCCCAATGTTGAGACCGAAGAGATTATCGTCGACGCCTATGCCGCGCTCTTGGTGCGCAAACCCGAAGCCTATGATGTGGTTGTCGCGACGAACTTCTATGGCGATATCCTGTCTGATTTGGCGTCAGAGTTGTCCGGGTCACTCGGGCTGGCGGGTTCGATCAATGCCAATGCTGAAACCGGTTTGTGTTGTGCCCAGGCGCAACACGGTTCAGCGCCGGACATCCAAGATAAAAATGTCGCGAACCCGACCTCGTTGATCTTGTCGGCGGCGATGATGCTGAGCTGGCTGGGCGAACAGCGCGGTATTCAGAAACTCATGGACGCCGGTCAAGCCATTTCCGACGCTGTCGACGCGACCATCGACGATCCATCCAACCGGACACGCGACCTTGGCGGTAACGTGAACTGTGACGCGTTTGGCTCTCTTGTGGCGCAACAAGTCGCAGGCGCAACCGTCGCGGCCTAAGGAACCTCCCCGTGGGTTGATGACCCGCACAAACAGGTGGCGCTGCATCATGTAGCGTCACCGCCCATTTTCAAGCTGATCATAATGACACCATCACCAAGAATTGCCCTGATTCATGCCACCCGGGTCGCGATAGAGCCCGTGGAAACAGCAGCAGCATCCCTATGGCCAGAGGCCGAAACCATATCCATTCTGGAAGAGGGGCTTTCAGTTGATCGCTCAAAGGCTGCGGATCTGTCAAAGGAATTGTCGGATCGCATCAAAGCGCTCAGCCAATACGCGCAAGCCGCTCATGCTGACGGGATTTTGTTTACCTGTTCGGCCTTCGGGACGGCGATTGCCCAAGCGAATGCACAAACCGATATACCCGTGATGAACCCCAATGAAGCGATGTTTGATGCAGCGCTTTCGCAGGGAGAGCGGATTGCGATGATCTATACCTTCCCACCAGCCGCAGCCGGTATGGAAGAAGAGTTTCGCGAAACAGCAGCTGCAAGGGGCAGTGCCGCCCAAATCACATCGTATTTTTGCGAAGGCGCGTTGGATGCCAAACGCTCGGGCGAAAATGACCGGCACAATCAATTGATCGCCCAGACTGCGTCCAAGGTAGACGAGGCTGACGTCATTCTATTGGCACAGTTTTCCATGGCCGGAGCCGCAGAGGCGGTTCGTAGTGCGGTCGCAATCCCTGTGCTTACGAGCCCAGAGTCTGCCATCCGCGAAATCCGGCGCCGCATTGAGGCGAAATAGAAAGGACTGACGATGCTGATTGGCGTTATTGCAGACGACTTCACGGGGGCGAGCGACATCGCCAACACCCTTGCCAAAGGCGTTCAGCCCGAAGGCGGTTTGCGCACGGCACAATACCCCGGCGTGCCGTCGGGTCCGGCGGATGCGAGTATCGAGGCCGGAGTTGTCTCGCTCAAAAGCCGCTCAGCGCCTGTGCAAGAGGCTGTGCGTGACAGTCTGGATGCGCTGAACTGGCTTAGGGCCCAGGGCTGCAAACAGATTATCTTCAAATATTGCTCAACGTTTGATTCAACACCTGCGGGCAACATCGGGCCGGTGGCTGATGCATTGGCCGAAGCGCTTGAAGCGACCGGGGTCGTGGTGTGCCCAGCTTTCCCGACCACGGGGCGAACAGTCTATCAAGGACATTTGTTTGTCGGGGACACGCTGCTTAGCGAGTCGGGTATGCAGCACCATCCGCTTACACCGATGACGGACCCGGACTTGCGGCGATTCTTACGCCTTCAGACGAAGGCTGGCGTCGGGCACATCCCGCTTTCGATCATTTCCCAAGGCGTAGAACCAACCCGCGACGCGATCAATGGCGCGACGGATCGCTATGTTGTTGCGGACGCTGTCAGCGACGCAGACCTGTTGACGCTTGGGGCGGCCCTTACTGATGCCAAGCTAATTACCGGAGGATCAGGTCTTGCATTGGGGCTTCCTCGCAACCTGATTGCGGGCAGAAAGCCTGACGCGCGGGCGGCAGATGCGGTCCATTTGAGTGGGCCGGAGGCCATTCTGGCCGGGTCATGTTCTGGCGCAACCCGTGGTCAGGTTGAACTGCACGCGCAGGCGCATCCGACCCTGGCCATTGATGTCCCTGGGGTCATGGAGGGCCTTGTGACGGTCGAAACAATGTTGGCGTTCTATGATGCAAATCAGGGGCGGGCACCTTTGGCCTATTCCTCCGGCTCACCTGATCAGGTCCTCGCGCTCCAGTCGCGGTATGGGCGCGAAGCTGTTGCTGAAAAACTGGATAACCTCTTCGCCGATACCGCTAAGGCGCTGATTACAAAAGGATACCGGCGCATTGTTGTCGCAGGTGGCGAAACGTCCGGTGCGGTAGCCCAAGCGGTCACCGAAGTTCTGGGTGAAGCGGCAATGACGGTCGGGGCAGAGATTGACCCGGGCGTTCCGATCCTGACCTTGGGGGATGGACCATCTGTGGCGTTGGCGCTCAAGTCGGGCAACTTCGGCGCAACGGACTTCTTTGCCAAAGCCCTGCGGATGATGGAGGGACGATCATGACCGAGCAGGAAAAAGAACTTCGCCATCAGATGGTGCGCCTTTGTAAGTCGTTGTTCGACAGAGGGTTTTCTGTAGGCAGTGCAGGCAATGTGTCTGCCAGGTTGCCAGATGGCATACTTATGACGCCAACCAATTCGACGCTTGGATCGCTTGAGGCCGACCGGATTTCTAAAGTTGATAGCTCGGGTAAACATGTGTCTGGGGATCGCCCTTCAAAGGAAGTCTTTCTGCACCAGGCATTCTATGAAACGCGGCCGCAGGCTGGTGCGGTTGTGCATTTGCATTCCACATGGGCGACGGCGCTGTCATGCCTTGCGGACACCGATCCTGATGACTGTATCCCCCCCCTGACACCCTATGTTGTGATGCGTGTGGGGCGCGTGAAACTATTGCCATATGTCAAACCGGGTGACCCCAAAATGGGGGACATGATCCGTGATCTGAACGGTGAGTTTTCGGCAGCCCTGCTTGCCAATCACGGCCCTGTCGTCAGCGGGAAAGATCTGTTTTCAGCCGTTTGTGCGGCAGAAGAATTAGAAGAAACCGCAAAACTACTGATCGCATTGGAAGGCCGTAAAACCCGCCTTTTGACATCCGATCAAGTGACCGAACTTAACGAAACATTCGAAGGATTATAGTCACATGAAAACTGCTGACCTGATTGATGATCACGCCGCCGATTTAACCTTGGTTCATTTGCCGTTCCGCCAATTTGGCACCCGCAGTCATTTCGCGGGGCAGATACAGACGGTCAAATGTTTTGAGGACAACACCGAGGTGCGTGCGCAACTGGAAACTCCGGGCAAGGGTCGTATCCTTGTGATTGACGGGGGCGGTTCTACCCGGATCGCCCTGTTGGGGGATATGCTTGCAGCGCTCGCGATCAAGAACGGTTGGGCGGGGCTGATCCTGAACGCCGCAATTCGCGATAGTGCGGATATTAACACGATGGACACACTGGTTTTTGCCCTTGGTACATCCCCTGTCAAAAGCGCCAAAGAAGGTTGGGGCAAGGTAGGCACAAAGATCAGTTTTGGTGGCGTCGCCTTTGAGCCCGATGACTGGGTTTATGGGGACGCGGACGGGGTGCTTTTCAGTAAAAAGAAACTGGTTTGAAGTCGCATCTTGGTTCATTCGGCGCGATCCTGGCGACCGTTATTCTGGCAGGTGCCGGCGGGTGGCTCGTTTCTCTGACGGGCATACCTTTGGGGTGGATGATCGGCTCTATGATCGTGACCGCCAGTGCATCATTGATGCAGTTGCCGATACGCAAGCCTGTGCTTTTGCTGGATGTAGTCCGTGCTGCCATCGGATTGATGTTGGGCGCGGCCTTCACCCATGAACTGTTTGCGTCGTTAGGCACATGGTGGGTGACCCTACTTTTCCTGATACTGTTGCTGGGGGTTATGTTCGGTGTCGGTTTTTTTGCCCTTCGCCGCGTTGCGCGTTTCGCCCCGGTGACGGCCGCCCTCTGCGCCATGCCGGGTGGTATCGCAGAGATGGTCTTGCTTTCAGAGCGTGAAGGCGCAGACCAAACACAGGTGGCCATTGTCCATGCGCTGCGCATTGCGCTGGCGATTTTGGTGATCCCGCTGCTGATTGGCCTGATCGCCACGGTTGAACCCGCTGCGGGGGCTTCGACCAAGGCTACGGGGCTAAGTTTGACGGACTGGTTTTGGATCGCAATCTGTATCTTTGCGGGTCTTTTGGCGAGGGACAGGGTGCGGCTTCCGGCACCGATTGTGATTGTACCGATGCTGGTCAGCGCGGGGCTGCACCTTGGCGGTTTGACCGCATTCGACGTTCCCCCAACGATCACCATCGTCATTCAGGTATTTATCGGCATCAATGTTGGTGGGCGGTTTGCAGGGGTTTCTGTGAAGAGTCTGATGGCTGCGCTTGGTGCGGCTGTTCTGGTTGTCACATTGCAAATTGGGATCGCAGTTGCCGGGGCGTTGCTGGTCGCGGGCTTGGTGGGGGTGGATCCTGTCGGTCTGGTACTTGCGTATTCGCCCGGAGGGTTGGCGGAAATGTCGATCATCGCGCTAAGCATCGGAGGGGACGTTGCCTTTGTTGGGGTACACCACATTTTTCGGGTCATGCTTGCCTTGATACTGGCCCCTCTTTTGCTGTCATGGATCATCAAAAAGCCTGAGGACGGATAATGAAAAATGTATCAGTCGATGCAGGCGAGGCAAGCCTGCAGGTCATAGATTTGCCCGGAATTCTGGGCAAAGCGCTGGCGCGTTTGCCAATGGTGTTGAGGCTGTTGTGCGAGAACCACGTTAGGAACGGTGGCGCGGTTGAGCCGATGCTGGAAGCGATGCGCAATCCTGGCAACATGGGGTTCGAATTTTCATTTCTGCCCAATCGGTTATTGATGCATGACACGACCTGCACACCGGCGCTGGCCGATATCGCGGCAATGCGAGATGCTGTCGCCGCCGCCGGTGGTGACCCCGCATTATTGAGCCCGACTTTGCCCGTTGATGTATCGGTGGATCATTCGCTTGCAGTAGATCAATATGCGAGCGCAGGCGCCTTCCAGACCAATGCCAAGAACGAGTATATCCGCAATGCCGAGCGCTATGCTTTCATGAAGTGGGCGTCAGAAAGCATGGAGGGGGTGCGGGTGCATCCGCCCGGGACCGGGATCATGCATACAATCAATCTCGAACAGCTTGCCACCGCGTTGGAGGTGGGCAAAGACGGTTTTGTGCATCCCGACATGTTATTGGGAACAGACAGCCACACGCCGATGATCAATGGCATCGGTGTAATGGCATGGGGTGTTGGTGGGCTTGAAGCGGAAAGCGTCATGTTCGGCCAGCCGGTATCGCTTGCGGTTCCGAAAACAGTCGGCGTGCGATTGATTGGGTGCCTGCCCGCCGGAAGCTTCGCAACTGACCTCGCGTTGGAAGTGACGCACAGGCTTCGTGAAATTGGGGTCACTGGCGAATTTGTAGAGTTTTTCGGCCCCGGGGTTGCCAGTCTAAGTGCCGATGCGCGCGCCGTTGTCGCAAACATGGCACCGGAATACGGTGCATCAACTGGGTATTTTCCTGTCGATAAAACAACAATCGACTACCTTGCGCGCACTGGCCGAAGTGCAGCGCTTTGCGCGCGGATCGAGCCCGCGTTCCGCGCCATGGGGCTCTGGTTCGATCCAGATGCCACACCGGCTTTCGACAGGGTGGTAGAGATCGATTTATCGACCATTGCGCCGATCATCGCCGGCCCTCGTCGGCCTCAAGACAGATGCGCGCCCCGCGATGCCCAAGCGCGGATAGAGAATGCAATCGGGCGACCGCTTGGACACATCGACAAGGATGAGAACCGCACCCCCGACGGCGCAGTGGCGATTGCGGCGATCACCAGTTGCACCAATACGTCTGATCCATCGCTTCTTGTCGCCGCTGGAATTCTGGCGCGAAATGCACGGGAGAAGGGACTGACTTCGGCACCGTGGGTAAAAACATCCCTCGCCCCCGGCTCCCCCTCGGCGCGGGCGCTACTGCAGCGGGCAGAACTGGACGGTGATCTGTCAGCGCTTGGGTTTGATATCGTCGGTTTTGGCTGCACCACCTGTATCGGAAACTCCGGCCCGCTACCGGAAGCAATCGAGCTTGCTCTAAATGACGGAAAGGCGGTTGCCGCTGTTCTGTCGGGCAACCGAAACTTCCCCGGCCGGGTGCATCCCAAGCTTGATCTTGGCTTTCTTGCGTCGCCGCCCTTGGTCGTGGCCTATGCCGTGAAGGGTGATTTGAACGGAGATGTTGCGACTGATCCATTGGGGGTTGGAACGGACGGTGAGCACATCTTTTTGGCCGATATCTGGCCCGATGCAGAGGATATAGCAGTGGCTTTGACTAACGCACAAAGCGCAGGTGATGTGCCCCGCGCCTTTGCCGGTGCAAGCCAAAGTGTGGCCTGGAACAAGATAGATGCGCCAAGCCAGAGCCAATTTCCGTGGGACGCGGCATCGCGCTACCTCAGGCCCCCGAAATTCGCGTCAGCAGTGCAACCGACTCGGCTGGGTCATTATCAGGCAAAGCCACTGATGGTGTTGGGCGATGATATCACGACCGATCATATCTCTCCGGCGGGTGCTATCTCTGCCGATAGCGCCGCCGGCCAGTGGCTGGTTTCTCACGGCGCCAAGTGTGATGACTTGAATGTCTACGCTGCCTACCGCGGCAATTGGGAGGTGATGCTCCGAGGTTTGTTTACCAATAGACTGGTGCGCAATCTTCTACAGGATGGGTTGGCTCCTCATGAAACCGTCCTCGAAGACGGGCGCGTTATGCCGGTGTTCAAGGCTGCGGAAGCAATGGTGCAGCGCGGGGACAATGCAGTGCTGCTCGCAGGGGAGCGGTATGGTATGGGATCAAGTCGTGATTGGGCGGCCAAAGGGGTTGCGCTTCTGGGTGTCAGAGCTGTTATCGCACGCAGCTTTGAGCGTATCCACCGTACTAATCTGATCGGTATGGGAATTTTGCCAGTACAAATTACTGACGATTTTGACCCGCAATCTGCTGGCTTGTCAGCGTTAGACACTTTGGAAATTGATGCGTCGATTGCCGGAATAGGTGTCCAGAAAAAGGTACCTGTTCGACGTTATCGACCAAATGGATCTGTGCAGAGTATTTTGTGTCGCGCCGCCGTGGAAACTCGACACGAAGTCGAACTCCTCCGAGTGGGTGGTGTGTTGTCTGGTATCCTGACATCTTGTTTAAGTTGACATATTGTCAGGCATTTTTGGCAAATAACGCAGCCAATTTGCCCAAAAAACCTGCTGCGGTAACCATATCTGGTCAAATGCTCTGCATTATTAGACGAATGACCGGTTTGGTGAAGCCGCGTTGGGGCAACGTGAGGTTGCGCCGATGTCCGTTCAGGGCCGATTGTGTTGTGGATAGTGTGGCGGGGCATCGTCAAGTTGTTGACCCATGCAACAAGCTGCGCAAGGGCGCCCAACATCTGGAAAATATTGACGGTAATGCCGTCAGTGATCTGAAGAATGTGCCAAGCGCTTTTTCACTGACGCCCGGCCTGTTGGACTTGATGCACTCGGCGAAATGGCGGCCAACAGGTTCACCCAGTTCCGGTCCGTTTCCCGGCCTACCATCACGCTACGTTCGGCAAGCAGATCCTCAACGTCCGCCGTGTTGAACCCAAACCGATGATACCTCCAGACCGCATAGGTGACGATCTCGCGAGGAAAACGGTAGCCTTTCAGCCTGGGCATCGTGCAAGGTATTTTCATACCGATCGCCTATTTGAAAGCCGACGGGCAAACAATTTGGCAATCTCCAGAAGACACGTTCATACGCCGCACGACCGAGAGCTGTCATGCGGTTGAGTGTCACCAACTTCCGCGCAACACGGCTCCGCCGCCTATCAATCTTGAAATTTCTTGAGTGACGGTGGTCAGCTTGGCAGCATGCTCTTCGAGGCCACTCATGTCTGTCTCATCAACGGTGTTCCAGAGATTGACAGCGGCGATAACCTCGCCGACGAAATTAAAAATTGGTGCAGCGATACCGAAAACGTATTCGTATTCTTCGCGATTGCAGGTGGCATAACCGCGCCTGCGCACGCCCGCGAGATCATTGCGAAATCCGTCCAATGTTGTGAGGGTTTGCGGAGTTCGGCGCAAAAACTCATAATTTTCGAACTTCGCCTCAAAGAGCGGCGGTGGCATGTGTGCGACAAGCGCTTTCCCTGCTGCGCAGACATGCAAGGGTTCGCGCAATCCCGGTCTGTTGTAGCCACCGAATGACTTGTTTGCATCAAACGCCCTTAGAACAACGGCGAAGTCCCCATCGATAACAGCGATGGAGGTATTGTGGCCAGTGTCTTTCTGAAGCTGCATCATGCCGTCAACTGCAAGCGACTGCAAATCATAGCCTCCGTAGGCCTGTCGCAGGATATCGAATGCACGTTGACCCAGAAGGTAACACTTCATCCGCGAATGACACTGCACCATTTCTTCGTCCATCAGGATCCCGAGGATGCGGTGAACCGTGCTCTTGCTGAGATCGCTTTGCGTGACCAGTTCGCTGAACGTCAGCGGTTGATTGGCCTGACCGATTAGTGACAGCAGGCTCAGCGCCTTTGAAATCATCGAAACTTGCATCGGATTACTTGCCTCTCGCGTATCGCTTGACTCAACGAACGAATTCCCGATAAATAGAACGATAGTTCCGACAGGCGGAACTGTCAATCAAATTCTTCCATCATCAATCCGAAAGGGTTCAACATGGCGCGCATCGAAGCTGGACCGCAAAGTCAACCTAGCGGTCGGTCGCGGGATTGGAACTTTCACCCCAACCTTCCGATTTCCATGTCACCGGTGTTTGACATCCCCCCAAAGCCGGCGGAGGCCCTGCGATGGTTGCTTGGCACATGGTTCAAGCTGGCACCTCCCCTGAGCCATATCGTTTTGGCGGTGATCACGGTGGCCTTCCTGCTCCCGTCCTACAGCGCGATGCAGGAGCTTTCGCCGGGATGGATGGCGCAAATCGCTGCAATCAATTTTGGCTGGACCATTCTTCTGGGAACGGTCCTGCACCTCTATCTCTATGCTTTTGCAGGCCAAAAGATGCGCCTGAAGTTCGACGTCCGCCCGATGGAGAAAAGCTCGCGCTTTCTGTTTGGCGATCAGGTCTGGGACAACGTGTTTTGGACGCTAGCCTCGTCGGTCGTGTTCTGGACCGGCTGGAGCATCCTTTACTTCTATGTCGCGGCCAACGGGTGGGTGCCGACGCTCGACAGCATTGGTGCGTCGCCGATCTGGTTCGTACTGTTCTTTTTCGTCCTGCGGTTCTGGCAATCGTTCCACTTTTACTGGATCCACCGGCTCATACATTTCCCGTGGCTTTTCAAGCGGGTGCATTCTCTGCACCACCGGAATGTAAATGTCGGGCCGTGGTCAGGGTTGGCGATGCATCCGGTCGAAGGCTTTCTCTACTTCTCCGGCTTGCTGATCCATTTCGTGCTGCCCTCGCACCCGATCCACGTGATCTTTCACATGTTTTCACTCAGCCTCGGCGCGCTCTACTCTCATGCCGGATTTGACAAGCTGCTGGTGCGCGGCAAGGCAACAATCAAGGCCGGTTCTTTCCACCACCAACTTCACCACCGGTTTTTCGAGTGCAACTACGGCTCGGAAGAAATGCCACTGGATCGGTGGTTCGGCAGCTTCCACGACGGCACCGATGCCGCAACTAAGCGCATACGTGCTCGTAAAAAACTTATCTTCGCCCGGAAATAGGACCCCGACATGAAACACATCTATACATATGGTGGGCAGTCCGCCCGACGCAATCTGACGGTAGGGTGCCTAGTCGCCAACAAGGCCACAGGTAAGCGTATGACGCAGGTCACAGCCTTTGACGCAGAAGAAGCCGCCGCCGCCGCAGAGCAGCAGATCGACACGTTGACAATTGACTGCGACAAGATCGAGAGCGTCCGCGCAGCCGCACCTCACATCTTTGTCACGGCGGCGCAATATATGCGGCAGTATGTGACCGAAGATAAGGCGCTTGGCGGGGCCATCGACACGATGGCCAAGGGGGCCGATGCAATCTATTCGCCGCGCGGTCTGACCACCATCGAGCGTATCGCGCGAGAAGGGATCAGCGTTCAGGGTCACACAGGTCTGTTCCCCGCGCGCTCCACGCAATTCGGCGGACTTCGGACTGTTGGCAAGACCGCAGACGAGGCCTTGAGCCTGCTAAAGGATTTTCGACGTCTCGAAGAGGCAGGCGCCTATTCGGCAGAGGTCGAATGCGTTGCCGAAGACGCTTTGGTCGAGATCAAGAAGCACACTAATCTGGTACTTGTGACCATCGGCGCAGGGACAGCGGGGGACATCATCCTGTCCTACATGGCCGATCTGTCCGGCGACACCGAATATCCACCGCGCCACGCCCAGGCATTTGGCAATGTTGGTTCCATCCGCAAACAGCTCTCGGCCGAGAGGTCAAGGGCATTGGCCGGGTATCGCACCGCGGTACTGGATGGGACATTCCCGAATGCCGCTAACTCGGTGTCCATGCCCGCGCACGAGCTCGAGACCCTGCGAGAGGGATTGGACAAGCTGCAACCAGTGCATCGCTAAGGATCAATCTCATGACACTGATCAACGTGCAAGTCGCGAAAGTCACCCAGGAAGCCGAGGGTATTCGGTCGTTCCTGTTGGCCAAAAAAGGGCTGTTCAAGCTTCCTCCTTACGCCCCCGGAGCGCACATTGACGTACATTGCGGCGAGGGCATTATCCGGCAATATTCACTGTGCGGCGACGGCAAAGACCGCCGGCATTTTCAGATTGCTGTCCGGCAGGTGCACCCTTCGCGCGGCGGCTCGGATTTGATGCACAGCGCGGTGAAGGAAGGCGACTGGCTGGAAATCGGGAGCCCCCGCAACGACTTTCCACTGGATGAAACTGCAGCGCACACCGTTCTGCTGGCTGGGGGCATTGGCATTACGCCGATCATCGCGATGTCCGACCGGCTGCATGCGTTGGGACGTTCGTTCGTCTTGCATTACGTCACGCGCTCCGTGACCCATACCGCGTTTCGCGACCGGCTTTGCAACAGCGGGTACGGCGACAAGGTGCGGTTTCACGAGGGACTGCCGGCCGCAGAACGGGACGCGGTGATAAGGTCGGCCTTGTCCGACCCAGTTTCGGGTGGTCAGGTGTATATGTGCGGTCCGGGTCCATTCATGGACGCCGCTGAGTCCGTCGCATTGGAGTACTGGCCTGCGGATGCGGTCAATCTTGAGCGGTTCGCCGCGAATGCCGCATTTTCTGGTGCTCCGACGCATGCTTTTCAGATGCGCCTGTCCCGGACCGGTCTGACCTTGGATGTTGCAGCGGATGAAACGATCCTCAGCGTTCTGGACGCCAATGGTATTTCGGCCGCCTTCTCCTGCGAGCAGGGGGTCTGCGGCACCTGCGTGACCGATGTTATCGAGGGCGATCCCGATCACCGCGACAGTTTTCTTTCGCCGAAGCAGCGCTGCGCGGGCAAGCAGATGTGCCTCTGCGTCTCGCGCGCGAAGGGGCTTGAGATTGTCCTCGATCTATGAGGGCCCGAGTATGATTTTAAGCTTCTGATGGGTCGTCAAAATCGCACCCCGAAGGGGTTCAACAAAAAAGATTGACGTAACGGGCGATGCTGGATTAGTTTTGTTTTACGAAATCATAGTTTCACAAAACAAAAGTGTTCGTGCAAACCAACAGAGGAGAAACCAATGAACAAAAAACATGCAACCGGCGTACTTTCAGGACTCGCAATCGCTGTGGCGGCAAACTCGGTCGCGGCAGAAGGGAATATGGACGAGATTACAATCGCCTATTTTACGACTTGGCCGATTCCCGTGATGGCATACAAGGATACCGGGGAGCTGGACGAAGCGCTTGGTGTCAAAGTCAATTGGGTCGCCTTTGAGACCGGCACGGCCATGAGTGCGGCTATGGCCTCGGGCGATGTGCAACTGGCCCTCAGCCAAGGTGTGCCGCCGTTCGTTGTTGCGGTGTCCGGCGGTCAGGATCTCCAGCTGGTGGACGTGGCGGTAAGCTATTCGGACAGTGACAACTGCGTGGTGTCCACCAATCTTGAAATCGATAAAACAAACACTGAATTGCTGGCTGGCAAGAAAGTTGCGGTTCCTCTCGGCACGGCTGCGCACTACGGGTTTCTTCGCCAGATGGACCATTTTGGTATTGCGCTGGACAGCCTGTCGATCGTCGACATGGATCCGCCGACCGGTGCCGCCGCATTGGGCCAGGGCGCCGTTGACATGGCCTGCGGCTATGGCGGTGGTCTCACGTCAATGAAAGAGTACGGCAACGTACTTTTGACAGGTGCGGAAAAAGAAGAGCTTGGCATCCTCGTGTTCGATGCGACCACCGGCCCGGCGGACTTTATCGCCGAAAACGGTGACCTGGTCGCAAAGTTTCTGGCGAAAAAAGACGAAGCGACTCGGATCTACAATGCCGGCGAAGCCAGCGACGAGATGCTGCAGGCGATGGCCAAATCATCCGGTATGGATTTCGACGCCGCGATGGCCGCGCTGGAGGCCATGAGCTTCCCTGACGCAGACGCGCAGCTTTCCGAGGTTTGGCTGGGTGGTGCCGTTGCCCCCTTCATGAAGGGCGTCGCAGATGTATTTGTCGAAGCCGGTTCGATTGACGGCGCGTTGGACAATTATGAGCCTGCCGTGAACGCTGGCCCGCTGAAAGCCGCTTCCGAAATGTGATCTCGCGTGTTCAGTGCGATAACGTCGCGCTGAACACGTCTCAAACTGGCAGGACGTCCTGCAGCGCACTAAATCTGTACATTAATATTAGGGGGCCGGATGGCCTGAAGGAGGACCGATGAACGGACTTCAGCTCCAAGACGTTTCTATGCGTTTTGATTTGCCAAACGGGTCACACGTACAAGCCCTGAAAAACGTTTCTTTTGATCTGAAAGCTGGCGAATTGCTGAGCGTTCTAGGTCCTTCAGGATGCGGCAAGACCACCTTGCTCAACATCGTTGCCGGGTTTCTTGCGCCGACCAGCGGAAAAATTGTTCTGAACGGTCATACCATATCTGGACCCGATGCAGAACGCGGGATGGTGTTCCAGAAGGGCGCCCTGTTCGAATGGATGTCCGTGCGCGAAAATGTTGCCTTCGGTCCGCGCATGAAGGGGGCACCGAAAGCAGAGACCGCCGAAACGGTCGATCACCTGCTGGATGTTGTCGGACTTGGCGATTTCAAGGAAAAAGCAATCTACGAACTGTCCGGCGGCATGCAGCAGCGCGTCGCGCTGGCGCGTTGTCTGGCGAATGATCCCGACGTCATCTTGATGGACGAACCGCTTGGGGCTTTGGACGCCTTGACCCGCGAAAAAATGCAGGCCCTCGTCCTGAAGCTGTGGAAAGAGACCGGCAAGACGATCATCCTGATCACCCATTCGGTCGAAGAAGCACTGCTCTTGGGCGAGCGCCTGATCGTGATGGCCCCGCGTCCGGGGCGCATTCACAAAGAGTATCGTTTGCCTTTCGCCGAAATCGGCGTTGATGCCGACTTGCGCGAGGTCAAGCGGCATCCGGACTTTGCGCCCAAGCGCGATGAAATTCTCAATATGATCTGGGACATGGAAGAAGAAATCATGGGTCGGACGGAGGAGGCGGCATGATTCCCTTTATCATTTACCTGATTATCATCTCGGCGACCTTCTTTGCGATATCCATATATCGCAAGCGCGCCGCAGCCAACGATTTCACCTCGCTCAAGACGGTGACGTTCGGCGATGAAACGGCCGTCCGTCCCGATCGGGTCGCGGGAGTTGTGTCGGTTCTAAGCATATTTCTGCTCTGGGGCATCTTCACCGGCTCAAGCCTGCTGCCGTCATTCCTGCACGCCCCGGCGCCGTTCAAGGGCACCACATCATTCACCTATACAGCCGAAGCAGATGGCATGACCGACGACGCCACAGTCTCCATCCTCGTGCATGAGCGGGAAGAGAAGCCGGAGGCGGTCGAAGTCGCGCCGGGAGACGGATTCGCGAAGGATGACTCGGTCACCGTCGCTCAGTGGCGCACGGTCCTTGTCCGCGTTGACCGCAACGATGACATCAGTAAATCCGATGGGGCAAAAGTCGTTGCCATCAACGGTCAACCGGTCAAAGCTGGCGACGAAGTCAACGTGGACAACGGAACCGTAACGATTTCGAGTCAGGGCACGCCCAATTTTGAACCTTATCGCGGTTGGCAGATGGAGCCGCTCTATCTGCCGTCTCCCGAACAGGTCTGGGCCCGGAGCCTGAAGATTGCCGACGAAGGCTTTCGCAGTTTCACGCTCTGGGAACACCTCGGTTATTCCCTGTTCCGGGTCGTGGTGGGCTTCCTTCTTGGAGCTGTGGTCGGGATCCCGCTCGGCTATGCCATGGGGCTGAGTAACTTCTTTCGCGGCTGGTTCGATCCTATCGTCGAATTCATGCGGCCTGTTCCGCCACTGGCGCTTATCCCTCTTGTGATCATCTGGGCCGGCATCGGTGAATCCGGCAAGATCATCCTACTGTTTCTGGCATCGCTTTGGATCATGGCGATCGCGGCGCGCGCCGGGGCCAGCGGGGTCAATATCTCAAAGGTGCATGCAGCGTATTCCCTCGGTGCCTCCAAATGGCAGGTCATGCGTCATGTGATAACACCCAATTCGCTGCCGGAAATCTTTACCGGAGCGCGGGTGGCAATGGGGGTGTGCTGGGGCACGGTCGTTGCGGCAGAACTGGTAGCGGCAGAGCAAGGCGCGGGCATGATGATCATGACCGCTTCGAAGTTTCAGAACACGGATACTGTGATCATGGGGATCATCCTGATCGGCGTGATCGGCTTTGGCATCGATGTTCTGATGCGGATCGCTGAGCGTATCCTGGTGCCTTGGAAAGGCAAGAGCTGACGCCAACAGCACAAAATTCAAAGGAAGGGGTCGGATCGATGATGCGGCCCCTTTTTGTGTGTAATCCAATACGCAAACCGTCTGAAATCCCTAAAAAAAGTGGGCCACTTGTTTCAAGTGGCCCCAGTTCAGGGAAAGAACTCGCGGGATGGCGATCGTTAGTCCGCCAGACAGTCCAGCATGCGTTTCAGGGCCATCATGCCGGGATCATCAAGCCCGACAGATTTCTCGGAGTACACGCGGGCGCGCCCGATCTTGTTTGGTTTGTCACGGAATGCGCTGATTGTCTCATCCGTGGCGGCCCGCGCCGCATCCAGCATACCCAGTCTGCTGCCTGACGATGCACGGGTCGCCTTTATGACGGCATGCAAGACATCCAGCATGGTTTTATCTCCGAGGTTTGCGCCGCCACGGGAAATCATGGCGTCCTGTGCAGTTTGCAAAAGGTCGGGAAGCGTTTCGATTGCGACAGTTTCCTGTCCCTTGGTCGCCTTGCCGGCGGCCATCAACGCGGTTGCCATCAATGTACCGAAACTGGACCCAGACACCGCCGTAATCGCCTTGGCCGCGCTATACAGCGCCATGCCGAAATCGACGGGCAGATCGTCACGGACTTTGGCCAGATTATTGAACCCATTGATCAGCGTCACGCCCAAGTCTCCGTCGCCAAGGCGACCATCCAGTTCGTTCATCTCTTTGCCGATCGGGTCGATCTTGGTCTGGATCTTGTCGATTGCGCTGCGAAGGTCTTCGGTTGAATAGCTCATGTCATACCTTCCAGAACGGGTTGGACGCGGGTGCCTTTAGTAGCGTTTCAAGATCGTCATCCAGATGCAGGAGAGTTATCGACGCGCCAGCCATCTCCATCGAGGTCGCGTAGTTGCCAATCAGATGGAACGCGATCTGCGCCTCAAGGTCGTCAAGACGTGCCTTGATCCGGCGAAACACCAGGTAAAGCTCTTCAATCGGGGTCGCGCCGAGACCGTTGACCAACACGGCAATACGGGCACCGGCAGCAATCGGTTTGTCTGCAACGAGCATATCCATCATTTCGTCAACGATGGCGTCAACGGGGCGAAGTTTCCCACGCCGCACGCCGGGCTCGCCGTGAATACCCATACCGATTTCCATTTCGTCATCGGCGATGTCGAAGGTGGGCTTGCCCGCCTGCGGAACGGTACAGGACGAAAGGGCGACACCGACCGAGCGCACGTTGTCCGCCGCCTTCTGGGCCAGTGTCGTGACCTCGGCCAGCGATTTACCTGCGGCGGCGGCTGCCCCCGCGATTTTGGTCACAAAGACAAACCCGGCGACACCGCGCCGTTTTTCCGCCTCGTCCGGGCCGGCCGCTGCGACATCGTCCGAGACGATGACCTTGGTGGACTGTATGTCTTCCATCTCGGCCATTTCGCCAGCCATGTCGAAGTTCATCCGATCGCCGCCGTAATTGCCAACGATGCAAATCACGCCAGCACCGGTATTCGCGAACTGGATGGACTCCAGCATCGGGTTCATGTCCGGCGACGCAAATACATCGCCCACGGCGCAAGCGTCCAGAAGCCCATTGCCAACATATCCCGCGAAGACAGGGATATGTCCGAAGCCACCACCTGATACGACGCCGACCTTGCCCTTGGTCAGTTCGGGTCGGCGCAGCATCCGCCCAGCCGCACCATCGACTACGAAATGGTCAGGGTGGGCCTGGGCCATCGCCGACAAGACCTCATCGACATAGTTTTCCGGTCTGTTAATGAGTTTCTTCAATGGCGTAACCTTTCAGGAAGACTGTACTGCAGGAACAAGAACTTCAGGCAAGTCTCACAATGCAGAATTGTAGTTTCTTATTGTGAAATACTCTCACTGAGCTAGTCTGTCAACAATGGCGCGCGTGGTCCCTGCTGGCTTGCGCGGGCGCGCATCCCGTAACGTATCAAATGAGTGGAACCATGGTCCGAGAAGTACAAAGTTCGATCGTCGAAAAAAGTGTCACCGTCATTGACCTTCTGGCGCAAACGCGCGGACGGTTGTCGCAGACCGAAATCGCCAACAAGACGGGTTTCAACAAGAGTTCGACCCATCGCATACTGTCCATCCTGATGGGGCAGGGGCTGGTGCATTTCGACGAGCGGGACCGGAGTTATTCCACCGGGCCCAGGCTTGTCAGTTGGGCGCAGGCGGCCTGGTCGAAGATGGATCTGAGCTTGATCGACGATCAGGACCTTCTGGAACTGAGCGAGTCGACAGGATTGAACGTGGCGGTCGGTGTCCGTAGCGGCAACACAATCACTTTTACACGCACGCGAATTCCGCATCCCTATCGGCTGGCGGTCAAGACGGGTGGGCAATCAGAGCTGCACAACACCGCTGCGGGCAAGTTGTTTCTGGCGTATATGACGGACGAAGAACTCGCTGCCTATTTCGCCGAAGCGGAGCTGGAAAAGTTCACGGAGACAACCCTGACCACAGAGAAAGCGCTTCGCGCGGATATTGCGCGCTCCCTTGAACGCGGCTTTGCCATCTCTGACCGGGAAGAATTCTATCAGGTCTCCGGCATCGCGGCCCCAATCCTTGACTACGATCGCCGGATGCTTGCTGCTCTCAGTCTATGGGTTCCGCTGCGCAATGCCTCTTTTGAGCAGCTTCTGGAAAGTGCGCCCATGCTTTTGGCCAAGGCAGAGCAGATTTCGGCGCGGTTCGGCCAGATGTCCTGAGGCGAGCAAGTTCGCAAAGCACTTGGCACGCCTCAACCACTTGTGTAATATAAAACTAGATTGTTGCAATGCGGAACTATCCATCCTGATAGCTTACGGGTCCGCCGCACGTGATGAGGACAAACACAATGGTTGCGTCAACAAACGAGGATACGATTCTCTGGTCTCTGACCGCGCCGCCCGCCCCTGCGGTCGAAATCATGACGCAGGATATTGCATGCGATGTCGTCGTCGTCGGCGCCGGTTTGACGGGTTTGCGCACCGCAGTTGCCCTGGCCGAAACAGGGACGTCGGTTGCCGTCATAGATGCTCAACAGATTGGCTACGGCAGTTCCGGGCGAAGCGGCGGGCAATGCAACCCGATCTGGCGCGCCACACCCCATGAACTTGCTGCGGAATTCGGTTATTCTCAAGCCGAACGTCTGATCGAGGCAACGCTGACCTCGGCCGACGATCTGTTCGACGACATCCGCCGCCTTGGTATCGATTGTGGCGCCGAGCAGAACGGCTGGTTTCAGGCGGCGCATACCCGCAAGCAAGCCGCGTCGTTGAAAGGTCTGGCGTCAGCATGGCGCAAGGTTGGTGCCAAGATCGAAGACTGCGATTCACCGGGCACCCATGCCGGGATCGGCTCGACCGCATATGAGTTTTCACTTCGCCATGCCAAAGGCGGATTTGTGCAGCCGTTGGCTCTGACCCGCGGCTATTCCCGCGCGGCGATGGAAAAGGGCGCGCGTCTCTTCGAGGAGGCACCCGCGACCAAAATGGAACGCAAGGATGGAAAGTGGCGCGTGTCCACGCCAGGAGGCACTCTGGTGGCAGAGCAGGTCGTTCTGGCCACCAACGCCTATACAGACGCACTTTGGCCGGGTTTGCAGAAAACAATTCTGCCTATGATCAGTATTTCTCTGGCCACTCAACCTCTCGACGCTGCGCAGCAGGCCAGCGTTTTGCCCGGCCGCGTCACGATGTCCGATTCCCGGCTTGCAATCTATTACGCGCGCTATGATGCAGACAACCGGCTGATTTTTGGCTGCGTCGGCAGCACGGAATCTGTGAAGACTTTCGGCGGTCCAGGTCGCTTGCGCAAAGGTCTGCGCCGGGTGTTTCCGCAAATTGCAGATATTGGTATCGAATGCTCTTGGGCCGGCCGCATCGGTGTGACGCCGACAATGAAGCCGCATTTGCACGAGCCGGCCAAGGGGGTCCTCGCAGGGCTTGGTTTCAGCGGACGCGGTATTGCCATGACATCGGTGATGGGGCGCGCAATGGCGCGCAAGGTTCTTGGCGCATCGAATTCCGATTTGCCGTTCCCCGTCACCGCCATCAAACCGATGGCCCTGCACGGCGTATCAAAGGCTTTCGTACCGCTTATGGCCCCCTCGATGTCAACGCTGGACCAGGCTTCTGTGGTGCTTGACCGTGGACTGGATCGAACTTCAAAGGAGAAACCCTGCACATGAAATTCGTGAACTTTGCCGAGCAAGATGTCGATCCCATCGACAAGGAATTCGCCGAAGATATCGTAGAAGGCGATCCGAAACAGAAGGTCTGGAGCCATTTTGTCGGTGCCGATGGCCGTTTCAAATCCGGCATGTGGGACAGTACTGCTGGAACTTTCCGCGGGCCGATGAACGACCAGATCGAATTCTGTCACATCCTGGAAGGCGAAGCCCGCATCGAAACATCCGATGGGGTGACAAGGACCGTCCGGGCCGGCGATGCCTTTGTCATGGACAACGGGCTGCAACCGGTCTGGTATGTCGATAACTATGTCCGCAAACACTATGTGATCGTCGCTCTGGATTGACTGCGCCACAGCCTTGTGGCCAAGGCACTGCCGTTTTCACAGCCGGTTGCCCTCGTGGTTCCGGCAAGACCCACACCTCATCAGCTAAAACCTCCGAACGGCCACTGGCGCGCTGATCGCAGGATCACCTGACTTCCGTCCGGCGACGCTGCGATCCTGAGTCTGGGTGGATTACCCCATGCGTTCGCTGGAGTAAATTCCCGGGGGATGCCGGGAGACGACGGTCTTGTCGCCGTTGAGGAAAACTTGATGGTGGCGTGGACGGCCCGGGCGAGGGCATTGCTTTCCAAATCGCGGCCCAGCGAGACGTAATCTGAGGCACTCTGGGCATGGGTGATGCGCGCGCCGCGCTTGCCTGAGGGCATGGCACACTATCCAGACGCCGCATCCTGGTCGAACCAGACCATTACGTCCCCACGCTGGCAGAACGCCTCGTTGTATTCGGCCCTGTTCGTCACACGGTACTTTGCCTTCGCAAACTTATGCCGCCGCTACGCATTGAATTTGAAAGGCATCCCAGCATCCCGCAGTCAATTCGAATGATCGGCTACGCATCGGCTACGATTTGTGGAACACGCTCGTCCAAGACAGTGTTATTCAGTTTGCGACAAATCCGGTTATCTACTTTCAGGCTTTCATGCGGCGAAGAGTGGTTCGGGCAATTGTCGAGCCGTTGACCGCCGAGGCTATCTGTAACCATTCGAAAGCGGAACGACCGCCGTTTTCGCCCCTTCGGCCAAACACTCAAATTCGGACTTGGACAGTTGATCCCTTGCTAAATGCTGCATCTACTTTCGTGAGGGTATTGCTGGACTGCGTCGCGGCTAAGTCGATTCCTTAGAACTTCAGGCACTGGTGGTGATGCGGAAACGGCGCAGATCGCCGACTTTTGCCAGGATGGTCATAGTACGATCCTCATATCGGCCACGTCATACACGTTGATCACAAGTATCTGAATAACTGGATTGAAGGCGATCACACCGCTTTGAAGCGATTGCAGGGCAACCGTCAGAGTTTCAGAACAGCCCGATTGACCAAAGCGACGCTACAGGGAGTAGAGACGGTGCAAACAGATAACAACGGCACCGGGCGCCATAGAACGCAAGGCGTATGAGGGGAGGTCGCCTTCGTCAGAAGTTTATTCGTCGTCGCCAGCAAACCGCACGATGCCTACGATTTCGACCAACAGACCCAGCTTGAATCATGCTTGCCCCGCGAGGTGACCCCGTTTGTCAACACGGCCCAAGTTCGAATGGTTCACAAAAGAATATGTTTGCTCTTCGAAACGAAAGGTGCTTATAAGCAAAACATCAGATGTTTATTAACAACGGGTGAATGGTGATCCGGACGCTGTTCTTTGGCCCGATCCAGCGGGCATTGTAATCTGCCGTTGGCGGGCAGCATCTGAGAAAAGGGAGTTGAGCAATGAAGAGAACACTATCTATACTAGCTGGCGCGGCCTTGGCCGCGATATGTTTTACGGCTGCGACGGCACAAGACCGCGCTGCACTCTACGAAGGGTTCGGAGAAATACCGGTGCCAAGCAAAGAGTACCGCATCGGGGTGATCCTCAAGACATTCAACAATGACTACTTTGTAGATCTGCGGAATGGATTTCAGGATGCCGCGGACAAATACGGCGTCAAAGTCGAGTTCTTTGCAGCTCCGGGCGAGACCGACCTTCTTGTCCAGAAGCGTTTGATGGAAGACATGCTGGTGCGCCAGTTCGACTTGATCGCGGTGAACCCGTCCTCCACCTCAAACCTGCTCGAGCCTGCGGCGCGGGCAACAGAAATGGGCATTCCGCTGATCAACGTGAATGACGCCTATATTTCTGAGGAAGACAAGGAAAAGCACAACATCGAGATCCTGTCGTTCATCTCGACCGATTGGGCCGAACAGATGCGCAACCATGTGCGCTACTGTGCGGAAAAGCTGGGCCCGGAAGGTGGCAAGATCGCACATATCATGGGCTTCCCCGGTTCGACTGCAGCGACCCTGCGCCTTGCCGGGTATGAGGAAGAGTTGAAAAAGCACCCACAACTGGAAAGTGTTGCTGTGCTGCCTGCCGACTGGGATCGCAAAAAGGCGATGGACGTGGCTGCCGACATGATCCAGGCCAATCCGGATATCGACTGTCTTTCGGCGTCGAACGACAATATGGCCCTTGGCGCGATTCAGGCGCTCAAGAATGCCGATCGGCTGGGCGATATGATCGTTATGGGCTGCGATGGCATTCCGGACGCGGTCAAGGCGATTCAGAACGGCGAACTGACTTCGACAGTTGCATTTTTCCAGTATGAGAATGGCTATAACACGATCGAGGCTGCCATTCTCGCACTTGAGGGGCAGGCAGACAGAATCCCAGCCACGATTTACGCACCCCAGGAGATTTGGGATGCGTCCAACATCGATGAAAAGGTTGCTCAGTACGGCCGCTATTATTCCGGCATGGCGCGCTTGAATAACTGATCTGCAAGAGGGGGCCGGCCGGCTGGCCGCCCCCTTGGCCCCAAAAAGGAGCAGCCTGTGTTCTATTCGACAAGCATGCAGAGGGCGCAATCGTCCTTTGATATTCTGGGCGCTGTCCGGGCCATGGTCCGGCTGTCATTGACGGCATTGCGCGAAAGCTGGGGGTTGATTGCGGCGTTGCTCCTGCTCGTGGCAATCTTTTCATTTGCGTCGCCGTGGTTTTTCAACACGCTGGTTCTTGAGCGGGTTATCACAAACGCCTCGTTTACCCTGATCATGGCCGTCGGGATGACATTGGTTATCGCAACTGGTGGCATTGACGTGTCGGTCGGGGCGGTTCTTGCCCTGACCTCGATGACGGCCGCAATGTTTATGATCATGGGGGTCAATGTCGTGCTCGCGGCGGCGATTGGCCTTGGGCTTGGTGCCGTGATCGGGGCGGTGAATGGCGCGCTGATATCCTATCTCAAACTACAGCCCTTTATCGTCACGCTGGCCGCGCTGAGCCTCGCGCGGGGGTTGACCCTCATCCTGTCCGATGGGACGCCGGCGATGGGCTTGCCCGAGAGCTTTACGCGGGCGTTCAAGGACGAAATGGTTGTGATCCTGGCCTTGGCGGTGCTCGTCGGGACGATGTGGATGATGCACCGCACCCGGCTTGGCATTCATATCCGCGGCATCGGCGGTAATCCGACGACCTGCTATATCTGCGGTGTTCCGGTGAACGGGCTGCGGATCGGCGTCTATACGGTGCAGGGTCTGTTGGCCGCGCTGGCGGGGTACACGCTAACTGCGTCATTCGATGCGGCCGAACCCACGGCTGGGCTCTCTACCGAATGGCTCGAGGCATTGGCCGCACCGATCATCGGGGGCAATACGATGGCAGGTGGGCGCGCCCGCTTGTTTGGCACACTCATGGGGTGTCTGATCCTGGCGACGATGCGGTCGGGTTTGAACATTTCCGGTGTCTCGGTTCCGTGGCAACAGGTCGCAATCGGCGCGATCATTGTCGGGGCCGTCGGTCTTGATGCCCTGACCCAACGGCGGCGCGAGGCATGACCATGCAGCCAATCATTGCAGCCAGACAGATCAGCAAGCAATACGCCGGGACGCGCGCGCTGGACGGTGTCGATTTTGAGATCAACCCCGGCGAGGTATTGGGGCTGATCGGCGAAAACGGTGCCGGAAAATCCACTTTGATGCGGATCATTTCAGGCATTGAACAACCCAGCGACGGGGAATTATCCGTCAATGGCGCCCCAACGGTCTTTGCTGGTCCTCAGGCGGCGCAGGCCCAAGGTATCGCGATGATCCCGCAAGAGGTCATGTTGGTCGATGATCTCACGGTAACCGAAAACATCTTTCTGGGGCACGAACCCACGAGCCGTATTGGCACGTTGCCCAAGTCCCGGATGCGTGCGGCGGCGGTTGATATCCTGAAAACGCTCGACAGTGAGCGCATCGATCCGGACCAGCCGACGGGCTCCTTGCCGAAAGGCATGCAGCAGATCGTGGCGATTGCCCGGCGGGTCATTCAGGGCGGATCGGTGTTTGTGATGGACGAGCCGACCGCATCGCTGACCGGAGAAGAAACGCAATCCTTGTTTCGTCTGCTGCGCCGCCTGAAATCCGAAGGCAAGTCATCGGTTTTCATTTCTCACCGTTTAGAAGAGATGCTCGATATCTGTGACCGTATCGTGGTTCTGCGCGACGGAGCGCTGGTCGGCAACTATCCGAATGACGGCAGCTTGACCAAGGACAAGCTCGTGGCCGCCATGGTTGGCAGCGTGATCGCGGAAGAGTTTTCGCGCAAGGTGTCAGATGTCGGTTCTGTCATGCTGGAACTTGACGGGGTCGAGATCACGACATTCCAGGGTCGCAAGACACCGCCGATTTCTCTTGCCGCCCATGCCGGCGAAGTTGTCGGCGTCACCGGCTTGGCGGGGATCGGTAAGACGGAGATGGCGCATCTTTTGTCTGGATTGCGGGCGCCTTTGGCAGGGCAAATTCGGTTGAAAAGCAAGCCAATCAAGCTGCATTCGCCGGTCGACGGGTTGAAAAATCGCATCGGGCTGGTTTCCGAGGACCGCCGCGCGGAAGGGTTGGTGTTGGGGCTTTCGGCCCTGGCAAACATGACGCTCACCAGCCTGCGCCGGCTTATGGGAAGCCACCGCATCAACGCCGCAAAGGAACGCGATGTGGGGCTTGGTATGGTTGACAATCTCTCGATGCGGCCGGAATATCTTTCGCGCGAGGCAAATCTTTTGTCCGGCGGCAACCAGCAAAAGGTCGTGATCATCCGCCAGCTCTGCGCGGAAACCGAAGTGCTTCTGCTGGATGAGCCGACCAAGGGTATCGACATTGGCGCAAAGGCCGAGGTCTATCGTCTGATCGGCGATTTTGTGGCCGAAGACAAAACCGCAGTCCTGTTTTCCTCTGAACCACAAGAGGTTCTGGGCGTTTGCGACAAGATATATGTGCTGACCGCTGATGGCTTTCTGGGGCCATATCCCAAAGGCACCTTGGATTATGCAGGGCTGATGGCGCTCGAATTCGGGACCGCGCAGTCACCCGGTTTGGAGGCCACGTCATGAACGCACTTTTTGATACCATTCGCGAGCGCCATCTGCAGCTATTGCCAGTTATCATTCTGATCGCGGTGGCGATGGTGTTTCTGTCCGACGGTTTCACGACCCAGCAGAACATCGTCAATCTGGCAAACCGCGTTGCCATCAATCTGATCATTGCCGCCGGCATGACATTGCTCATTACATCCGGTGGGATTGACCTGTCGGCGGGGTCGACCGTTGGGTTGTCGGCAGTGGCGGCGGCGATCTATTTTCAAAACGGTTGGGACATTGCCCTTGGCCCGGCCGGGGCGATACTGTTCGGGATCGGCGCGGGGGTGGCGGTTGGTCTTGTGAACGGCGTGCTTGTGGCATTTCTGAATATACCCGCGTTCATTGCCACGCTCGGGACAATGCTTGCCGTGCGGGGGCTGGTCTTTATCACGTCGGGCGGGCGGACGATCATGGGGTTCGGCCAGGGTTATATAGACACGTTTTCCGGTTTTACGTTGGGTGTTCCGCGTGCTGTGATCGTTGCGACATTGACGGTTATTGTTGCGGCCTTTGTGTTGAACCGGACGATTACGGGGCGCCTGCTTCAGGGGCTCGGAGGCAATGAACGATGCCTTTACACCGCCGGGATTCGGGTCAAGCGCCTAAAGCTTGGGGCCTATGCGATGATGGGGGGGCTTGCGGGGTTGGCCGGGCTGACGCTCTCGGCATCCATGTCAGCCGCCGAACCCTTTGCGGGCACATGGTACGAACTGGACGCGATTGCCGTTGTCGTCATGGGCGGCACCGCATTGTCTGGCGGACGGGGGACGCTCATGGGAACGACTCTGGGGGCGATCCTGCTTGGCCTGGTCGGTAACTCGATCAATCTGCTTGGTATTTCTGCCTATTATCAGACCTTTGTCGTCGGTCTGATGATCATGGCCGCGATCGTCGTGGGCAGCCCGGTACTGACTGGCACGCGCAAGGGACAGTCCTGACGCGGATTCGCTTTGGGGGCTTCGATTGGGCGATTAGACGGCCGCTTGACGCAAAAGGCTTGGTCAAATTCCTGCATCGCAATAGTTGTCAAAAACGGAACAAAACCGTAGACACAGGAAACATCAGATGTTTAATATAAACCTATGAATGAAATGCTGTACTATGACCTGAAAGATGCAAGCGGAGTGGCCCCGGGTCTTGCGACGCAGGTTTCGCGCGAGTTGGGCCGGCGCATCGTCGGCGGCTATTACAAGGAAGACGCGCTCATTGAAGATGAGAGCAAGCTTTCGCAGCGGTTCGGAGTCAGTAAATCCGTGATCCGCGAAGGTGTTAAATTGCTGGTGAGCAAGGGGCTTCTTGATGTCAAGCGCGGCAGCGGAACGCGGGTCCGCCGGCGTGCCAGCTGGGCTTTGCTGGACGATGATGTGCTGGCCTGGCACCTGTCAGTTGATCCCAAGCCGGCGTTCCTGCGGCAGCTGCTTGATATCCGGCGTATGATGGAGCCCCGGGCCGCGGCCTGGGCGGCGTTGAACGGGACCGACGAACAGCTCACGGAAATCGAGCAGGCGCAGGTCCGGATGGAGGAAGACTCCCGCTCGATCGAGGATTTCGTCGTTGCCGATGCCCTGTTTCACCGGGCGATCCTGCGCGCGGCGAACAACGAGTTGCTGCAGGCGATGGAAGGGGTGATCTTTTCGGCCTTGCTGAGTTCGATCCGTCTGACCAACCGGGATCCGCGCGAGAATGCACATTCGATCCCGTTTCATCGCAAGGTCCTGGACGCCATCAAGACACGTGACGCTGATCTGGCCGAGCTGATGATGAACGACCATCTGAACGATACGGGGCAAAGGCTCGAGGCCGCGCTCTCGGAATTGCAGGGCGTTGCGGCCCCCAGACCGTAGCGATGACATACTGAAATCGGGGTTCTTGAGTTCTCCGGGGGTACGACTCATCAGCCTGCAGTGGTGTGCAGCCTGATGGAGGCAGCGCGGTATCGGCTTCAAACAACGCCGCACTGCCAGATCAAACCCGAAATATTCGGGAGAAACCACCAGACGAAACCGCGCCCGACGGGCGCAGGAACATCAACGAGGAGGATATGATGTTTTCCAATCTTACAAAAGGTCTGCTTGCGACCACCATAATCGCCGGAGCGGGACTCGCGGCGCAATCGGCATCCGCGTCCGACATGGTGGCTTTGCTGTTGCCCGAAAACGTGAACCCGCGTTGGGAGCAACAGGACGCGGCCGCCTTTGTTGAAACGATGAAGAACATCGCGCCGGATGTCGATGTCGAGGTCTTCAACGCCAATAATGACACCTCTGTTCAACAGCGTCAGGCCGAACAGGCGTTGACGCAGGGCGCAAAGGTGCTGGTTGTCATTCCGATCGACGGAGAGAGCTCGGCGATCATCGCTGATACCGCCGCCGAAGAGGGCATTCCGACAATCGCCTATGATCGTATGATCAATTCGCCGAACACGAAATTCTGGGTTCAGGCCGATATGCATGCCACCGGCGCCGCACAAGCGCAACACGTTGTCGACAATACGAAATCTGGTGACACGCTGGTGCTGTTGAAAGGGTCCCCGACCGATCCGAATGCGGCGGTGATCCACGCGGGTCAGGTCTCGGTGCTCGAACCATTGTTCGCCTCGGGCGAGCGCGTCATGGGATATGAAAACTGGACCGAAGGCTGGGATCCGGCGATCGCGCGGCGCTCGATGGATCAGGCGCTGACCCAGCTCAACAACAATGTGCAGGGCGTTGTGTCGTCCAATGATGGCAATGCCGGCGCCGCGATTGCCGCCATGGAAGAACAGGGCATGGCAGGAACCGTACCGGTGTCCGGGCTGGATTGCACAGTGCAGGCACAGCAACTGATGTTGCTGGGCAAGCAGACGCAATGTGGCTGGCGGCCTCTGCATGAAATGGCGGCGGCTGCGGCGAATGTGTCGGTGCGGTTGCTGAACGGCGAGGATTACTCTGATCTGGCGACCGAGACGGTTCAGAACGGGGTTGGCGCCGATGTGGCCTTTGTGCCGGTCGATAGCTATTCCGCCGTGGGTGCCGAAGGCGTGGCCTATGTCATCGAGAACGATCCCTCGATCACCAAGGACATGGTTTGCCAGGGCGAAGCGGCCGCGTCCGACTTCTGCAAGTAAGCCAGACGCATGACATCCGAAAAACGAACGGTGGGGCGCAATGCCCCACCCCCTCACCTGCGCGTCAGCGGGATTCACAAGCGATTTGGCGGTGTCCATGCGCTGCGTGGTGTTGATTTTGAAGTCGCCCGTGGCGAGGTCATGGCGCTGGTAGGTGACAATGGCGCCGGCAAGTCCACCTTGATGAAGGTTCTGGCCGGCGCGCATGTCGCCGAAGAAGGACAGTTCTTTATCGATGAAGCCCCGGTCAGTGTGACGTCACCGCATGACGCCAGCGACCTGGGCATCCAGATTGTCTACCAGGATCTTGCGCTGTGCGAAAACCTTGATGTCGCGGCGAACCTGTCGCTGGGAGCTGAACCCGTGAAAGAGGGCTGGTCCTTCTTGCCTCGTCTTTTGCGCCCGCTGGACGATCTTGAGATGGAAGTGAAGGCGCAGGACGCGATCGACCGGTTGCAGGTGCGCACGCTGAAGTCGGTGCGGGCCAAGGTGGGCGGCCTGTCCGGTGGCCAACGTCAGGCCATCGCCATCGCGCGTGCAGTGGGGGCGGATGGTTCTGTGGTTATGCTGGACGAGCCGACGGCCGCGCTCGGCGTGGCGCAGACACGGCAGGTTCTCGATGTGGTCAAGCGGTTACGCGATACCAATCATGCGGTCGTCTACATCTCGCACAATATGCGCGACATCTTTGAAGTTGCCGACCGCATCTGTGTGCTTCGTCACGGCGGCAATGTCGCGACATGGCGCAAGGACGAGACGACCCCGGATGAAATTTTGGTCGCGATGACGCGTGGCCTGGATGACGAGGCGACAAATGCAGCCTGAATATACGCTTTCCTTGATCGACCGGCTTCGCCTGATGCGCGAATCCCGGTTCGGGGCCTTTGTGCCCGTGCTGTTGGCGCTGGCGGCAATCTGGGCCTATTTCGGTCTGGCAGTGCCGCTGTGGGAATATTGGGGTGACCCGGATGCAGAAAGCATCCGCTTTATCTTTCTCAGCCCGCGCAACATCTACAATTTGTTCATGCAATCGGCCGTGATCGCCACTCTGGCAGTCGGGATCACCGTCGTGCTCTTGCTGGGTGAGATCGACCTGTCGGCGGCGGCCACTGCCGGTGTATGCGCGGCCTTGCTTGGTGTTCTGGTTCTGGCCGGGGTTCCGGGGCCTGTTGCCTGCCTTGTCGTCATGGGCGTCGGGGTCGTGATGGGCACGGTTCAGGGCATTCTGGTGGCCTATGTCGGCATTCCTTCGTTTGTTGTCACGCTTGCGGGCCTGCTGGGCTTTCAGGGGGTGATGCAAAAAATTCTTCCCACTGGAAACCTGAACGTCGGCGACCCTTTCATCAGGGGTCTGGCCCGCATCCTGCTTCCCGATGCCATTGGCTGGGGTCTGGCCGTACTCTGCGTGGCGGTCTTTGTGGTCCTGGGCCTGCGCAAACAAGGCCAGCGCCGGGCGCGGGGGCTTGAGCTTGACAGTTCAGCCGCTGTCTGGGGGCAGATCGTGTTCTTTGGCGCCTTGATGCTCGCCACAGTCGCGACGCTGAATGCCTATCGCTCGGTGCCATTGCTGATCGTGCTGCTCATGGCGCTGACGGCGCTGGTGGGCTGGATTACCACTTCGACGCCCTATGGCCGCTCGATCTTTGCGGTTGGCGGCAACGCCGAGAGCGCGCGCCGCGTGGGTATGAACGTCAAACGCATCCGTGTATCGGCCTTTGCCATCGTCGGGCTGATGGCGGCCATCGGCGGCATTTTCGGCGCCTCCCGTTTTGGATCGGTGTCCTATACCGCCTTTGCCGGTGGGTCGCTATTGCTGGAATCCATCGGCGCTGCGGTCATCGGCGGCACCTCTTTGTTTGGCGGGCGCGGCTCGGTCTGGAACGCGATCCTTGGTGCGCTGGTCATCGGCTCGCTTGGCAACGGGTTGGACCTCTCGGGGGCAAGTGCGGCCGACAAACTGATGTTCTCAGGCGCGATCCTGCTCCTGGCAGTGGCCATCGATGCGGTGTCCCGCTCGGGCACGTCGGAAAGGTAGGCGACCATGTGGGCGACCGATGAAAGAGTGCTGCTCGACGCGATTTTGGACGTGTTGATCCCGCCGGGCAAAGCAGGCCGGATACCGGGGGCGGGGGAATTGGGGGTGGCGGATTTCATTGCCACTGCCGATGCCTATGCGCGCGATCCAATGGGAGCGGCAAGAGCGGTGATCGCCGCCGTGGGACATGGCTTTTTGACCTTGCCCACCGACCAGCGCGTCGCCGCTCTCAAACAGATTGAAGCCACCCATCCACGGGTCTTTGCGACGCTCGTTCAGGTGACCTACATGGGATACTACAGGCGCCCCGATACCCGCCCGCTATTCGGGGTCGCGGGCCATCCGGTTCATCCCCAGGGCTATGTCGTTGCACGCGAAAGCGATGCGCTGATGGCCGATCTGACCGCGCCGGTGCGGGCGCGGGGAAGGGTGTATCGCGATGCCACATGATCCCGTTGATGTTCTGATCATCGGCGCAGGGGCGTCCGGGGCCGCGATTGCGTGGTCGCTGTTGGAAACCCGCATGCGCATCCTGTGCCTTGAGCAGGGACCGCACGTCAGAGACGAGGAGTTTCCAAGCCGGGACGCGGATTATGAACTCGCCCGCTATGGCAGGTTTTCCTGCGATCCGAATGTGCGGGGCCTGAAACAGGATTACCCCATCGAGGTCAGCGACAGTTGCATCTCGCCCGTCAACTTCAACGGGGTGGGTGGCTCTACGATCAATTTTCTGGGGCATTGGCCGCGGATGAAGCCATCGGATTTCAGAACCGAAACGCTGGACGGAGTCGGCGCGGATTGGCCGATCGATTACCATACGCTCGCCCCGTTCTACGACGTCAACGACCGCAATACCGGCGTGTCGGGGCTTGGGGGCAATCCGGCCTATCCGGATTACACGCCCGAGCTGCCTCCGATCCCGATTGGCCGGCTCGGACAGAGGTTGGCCAAGGGGTTCAACGATCGTGGCTGGCATTGGTGGCCTTCGGATGTATCCATTCTGAGCCGTGATCATGACGGGCGCCAGAAATGCGTAAATGCGGGCACCTGCGATCTGGGGTGTGCGGCGGGGGCCAAAGGCGGAACGAATTTCACCTATTGGCCGATGCTTGTGAACGCCGGAGTCGAATTGCGCACAGACTGCCGCGTGCGCGAGATCCTTGTCGATCAGGACACCGGGTATGCCACCGGCGTGCTCTATCATGGTCCGGACGGGCAGCTACACGAACAAAAGGCCGAACTGGTCGTCATGGCCTGCAACGGCATCGGGACGCCGCGGCTTTTGCTGCACTCGACATCAGGGTTGTTTCCCGATGGGTTGGCCAACCGCTCGGGATTGGTGGGGCGCAACCTGATGTTTCACCCGCTGAGCGGTGTATCGGGGGTGTTTGATGAACCGATGCGCGGCCACGAGGGGCCGATGGCCTGCTCGATCCTGTCGCAGGAATTCTATGAAACCGATCCGGACCGCGATTTCGTGCGGGGCTATGGGCTGCACTCGGGTCGCTCCACCACGCCGATGACCTTTGCGCTTGGAGGCTATGGCATCGACAATCCGATCCCATGGGGGGTCGAACACCGCGAGATCATGGACAATGTCTATCCCAATCTGGCCGGGCTTACCGTGGTCAGCGAGGACCTGCCAGAAGAGCACAACAGGGTCACGCTAGATCCCGACCTGACCGACAGCGACGGCATCCCCGCGCCCCGGATCAGCTATCGGCTCGGCGAGAATACCCGAAAAATGCTGCGCCATGGCGAAGAGCGCGCCAAGGAGGTTTTGCTCGCCGCCGGGGCGAAACGCATCATCAGCAAGGGCGATGACAGGGTGTGGTGGCGCGCCGGCTGGCACCAGATGGGCACCTGCCGGATGGGGGATGACCCCGCAAGCTCGGTGGTGAATGGCTGGGGCCGCAGCCATGATGTCAGGAACCTGTTCATCGTCGACGGATCGATCTTTCCCACGGCCGGTGCGGTCAACCCGACCTCCACCATCCAGGCGCTGGCGCTCTACATCGGTGACCGCATCAAGACCAACATCGCAACCCTGTTTGATTGAGACGCGACATGGAATTTCCCACGCAAATGTACATTGACGGAACCCTGGCCGATGGCCGGGCCAGCCGTGACATCATCAACCCCGCGACCGAGACGGTGGTTGCGACGGTCGCCGTGGCCGGAGCCGAGGATGCCGATCGCGCTTTGAACGCGGCCCGCGACGCCTTTGCCGGCTGGGCCGCGACCTCGGTGGCCGAACGGCAGGGCTGGATGCGCAAGCTGCGCGACGAGGTGATCGCGCAGGAAGACTGGCTGCGCAGCTGCATTCATCACGAAATGGGCAAGCCCTGGGCGCAGACCGAGGAAGACTGGGACCGGCTGGTTGCCTCGCTCGACTTTTATGCCGAAGAGATTGCGCGTGTGAACGATGAGATTCTGGTTGACCGCGCGGGCAGCCATTCGCATCGGGTGGTGCATGAACCGGCGGGCGTGGCATTGGCGTTTCTGGCCTGGAACTTTCCGCTATTGAATCTGGCGTTCAAAATCGGACCGGCGATGGCGGCGGGGTGCCCGATCATCATCCGCCCGTCAGACGCCACGCCGATTTCTGCCTATGCGGTGGGTGTTCTCTGTGCCCGTATCGGCCTGCCCAAAGGGGTTGTGCAGATACTGGCGACCGAAAGCTATGCGGTCGCTGATGCCTTGACTGCCTCGACAATGCCACAGGTTGTGACCCTTATCGGATCGACCCGGACTGGGCAGCATATTATGCGCACCGGGGCCACATCCATCAAACGCTATTCGATGGAGCTGGGCGGCAACGCGCCGGTTCTGGTGTTCGAGGATGCCGACCTGGATCTGGCGGCCGAGATCGTGACCGGGGTCAAATTCAGCAATGCGGGGCAAATCTGTGTGTCGCCCAACCGCGTGTTTGTCGCCGAGGCCGTGCGGCAGGTGTTCGAGCAAAAGGTGGTTGAACGAGCCCGCGCGGCACAGGTCGGATTTGACCGCAACGCCGAGATCACCACCGGGCCGGTCATCGACGGGCGGGCGTGGACGCGCCTGAAGGGGCTGATCGACGACGCGGTGTCCGAGGGCGCGACGCTGCTTGCGGGCGGCGATCGACCAGAAGGGCAGATGACGGGGCATTTCCTTGCGCCCACGGTGCTGACCGATGTGACGGAAACCATGCAGGTCTATCGGCAAGAGACCTTTGGCCCGATCGTTAGCATCATCCCGTTCGCGCAAGAAGGCGACCTGCTGCGCATGGCGAATGACTGCGAAGAGGGCGGTTTGACCGCATATGTCTTTACCCGTGACCTTGCGCGCGCCGAAGCCTGTGCGGCCCGGCTGCGCTATGGCGAAATCCAGATCAACGGCGTCAAATACGATATCGATTTGCCGCATGGCGGGATTGGACAATCGGGCATTGGTCATGATTGTTCGTCCCTCGCGCTGCATGACTACCTCGTCAAGAAACGGATCACGCGCGCTCTTGATACCAACAGCTTTGGAGGGTTGAACCCATGAAGATCACCCGCATCACAAGCCATGTGCTTGGCTATGACTTGCCCGAACCGCTGGGCTATTCGCAGCAATATTACTACAAGCGCACCGCCCATCTGGTCGAGGTGGAAACCGACGAAGGTATCACCGGCTGGGGCGAGTGTTTCGGTGCCGGCAACATCGCTCTGGCCAACAGGGGGATCGTCGAACAGGTCATCCAGCCGATGGTGCTCGGGATGGACCCGCTGGACCGGGATGTGATCTGGCACAAGGTTTACAACCTGATGCGGGACCACGGCCAGAAAGGCATGCCGATGCAGTCGCTTTCGGGTGTGGACATCGCCCTGTGGGATATTGCGGGTCAGGTCGCGGGGTTGCCGCTTTACAAGCTGATCGGCGGTGCGCATCGCGACCAGATCAAAGTGTATGGCTATGGGATGATGCTGCGTCCAGAAAGTGCTGACAGCCTTGTCGACAGATTCGTCGATGAAGCCGCCGCGATCCGCGACAAGGGGTTCGCGGCAACCAAGATGAAGGTCGGTCTTGGCCCCAGGGATGACGTGCGTCTGATCGAAGCGGTGCGCCGCGGTGTCGGGGACGACTATCGGTTCATGGTGGATGCCAATCACGGCTATACCACCCACGACGCGTTCTACGTCGGGCGTGCGATGGAGGAATTCGATCCCTACTGGTTTGAAGAACCCGTCGCCCCCGAAGACCTGGATGGCTATCGTGAATTGCGCAGCGGGCTGAAGGTCAATATCTCGGGTGGCGAGGCCGAATTCAACCGCTGGGGCTGGCGCGCCCTGCTCGAGAGCAGGGGGCTGGACATCGCGCAACCCGAGGTCTGCGCTCTGGGCGGCATCACCGAATATCTGCGGGTTCTCGCGCTGTGCCATGCCCATTTCACACCGGTGGTCAACCACGTCTGGGGCTCGGCCATCGCGGTTACAACCAACATGCACCTGCTCGCGGCCATGCCGCCCTTGCCCGGCGGTCTTTTCCCGTGGGAGCCGATGCTGGAATTCGACACCACCCACAACGCCTTTCGTGACGAGCTTCTGGCCACGCCATTGGACATTCAGGGGCAGGTGGCCGCCAACAATGGTCTGATCGCCATTCCCGATGGTCCGGGACTGGGCGTGACACCTGATCGCGAATTCATACGCCACTACGAGATCGGAACCTGAATCCGGCCGAACTGATACTTTCCAATCATCGAGGATACCATGAAACTGCAAACATTCTCCAAAATCGTCCTTCTTGCTGCCGGCGGGACCATGTTCACCACCGTGGCCATGGCGCAGGATGTCACACTCAAACTGGGTGTTGTAACGCCAACCGATCACCCCCATTCGATTTCGGCGCGGGAATTTGCCCGACTGGTCGAGGAAAAGACCGGGGGTGAGGTCGCCGTGACCGTCTCGGACAACGGGGCGCTTGGCTCGAACCCCGAATTGCTGGACGCGGTGCAGACGGGCGTGATCGATTTCACCGTATCCACCCCGGGTGTTCTGGCCGAGTATTCGCCCGCCATGGGGATATTGGAGCTGCCCTATGTCTTCCAAAGGGATTGCCAAGTTGCTGACCGTGGCTATTAAAGCTCTGGTGATCGGTCGATCACGCCACCAATTCGGCGGTGTAGTCGGCCCAGAGGCTGAAAGCATCGGCCCGAGCGTGGCGGTATGATGTTGCGGTGAGTCTGTAACGGCGGGGACGGAAGATCAGGTTGATCGGGTCGTG
>NZ_JBDWLR010000057.1:0-87913 GCF_039973035.1 Sedimentitalea sp. | reverse complement strand
TGCCGTGCGACTTCGGAAAATAGGGCTTCAAACGCGCCATCTGCGCGTCGCTCAACCAGAAAAGATCAGACATATCACCGCTCAGTTTTCCGGCGGTGAATCATGATGCTCGCCTGAAATCAATGGGTCCAGACCCTAGGCTACCGCCCACCTGCGCCAGAGGCCATCGTTCAGATGGACCAAGGGCCATTCATGCACTAACTCTCAATTTGGACCACTCAAGTGGGGCTGTTCAAAACTTATCAGCGAGTATTGCCCCCCATATGTCCCCCAAGAAGTAACTCCGTGAGCACTTCCCGCGCGTTTCCGCTGGGGGCTGGAGTATTAAGCTATTCATTTTGTTGATAAATTCAGTGGTGAGCCGTGCAGGATTCGAACCTGCGACCCACTGATTAAAAGTCAGTTGCTCTACCAACTGAGCTAACGGCCCACACTATTTTGAATCGCTTGCCGATCCGTGATGCTCTCTATGCTAATCCATCCGACGGGATCAACCACATATTTCGCAAAAACCCGCCTGATACGGCGATTCCTGCGTTTGAGCACGGCGGCCTACCTAGAAAACCCGCAGGCTGCGGTCAAGTCCTGATGAACAGTTTCGTATCGGCGGACTGGATTCTCTTACATGGCGTGGATATATGCCGGGGATGCAGAACGATTTGGACACTGGTTTGCCCTTCATGAAAATGCACGGGCTTGGCAACGACTTTGTCGTTGTGGACGCACGTGCGCAGGATTGGCGGATCAACCCGGCAATGGCACAGGCTATTGCGGACCGTCATTTTGGCGTTGGGTTTGACCAGCTAGCCCTGATTGGCAACGGTGACGGTGACGCGCATCTGACCTTTTACAATGCGGATGGGTCTACATCTGCGGCGTGTGGCAACGCGACGCGCTGTATCGCGCGATATCTGATGGACGAAACGGGAAAGACTGAGCTTCGTCTGACAACGGATCGTGGGAAATTGCTGGCAAAGGACGTTGGCGCAGGGCAAACGGCGGTCAACATGGGCCAGCCCCAGCTCGACTGGCAGGATATTCCGCTGGCCGAAGCGATGGATACTCTTGAGCTTCCGATTGAAGGGGCGCCGACTGCGACCGGCATGGGCAATCCCCACTGTACATTTTTTGTCCCGGATGCCGAAGCAATTCCGCTGGTGGAGTTTGGGGCGCGTTACGAGCATCACCCGCTCTATCCCGAGCGTACGAATGTTCAGGTGGCGCAGGTTGTCGGACCCGACCACATCCGTATGCGGGTTTGGGAGCGTGGTGTCGGAGTGACACTTGCGTCCGGCTCATCGTCTTGTGCGACGGCAGTTGCGGCGGCGAGGCGCGGTTTGACAGGCCGGTCTGTGCAGATTGATCTGGATGGCGGCAGCCTGCTGGTCGATTGGCGTGATGATGGTGTCTGGATGACGGGGCCGACAATGACCGTCCTTTCGGGCCGGTTTACCGCCGAGTTTCTGGACAGTATTCGATGAACACGCCGAAGTTTACCACGCTGGGATGCCGGCTGAACGCCTATGAGACTGAGGCGATGAAAGAGTTGTCCGCTCAGGCTGGGCTAGACAATGCAGTGATCGTCAATACTTGCGCCGTGACCGCAGAGGCGGTCCGCAAGGGCCGACAAGAGATCCGGAAACTGCGGCGCGAAAATCCGGGTGCGCGCCTGATCGTCACCGGGTGCGCGGCTCAGGTCGATCCCGAGTCGTTTGCCGAAATGGCCGAAGTCGACGCGGTTATCGGCAATACTGAAAAAATGCAGGCCGGGACCTGGACGGGACTTGCCGGGGATTTCGGCACCGAAGCCGTTCAGGTCGACGACATCATGTCCGTGACTGAAACGGCGGGCCATTTGATCGACGGCTTCGGCACGCGCTCGCGCGCCTATGTGCAAGTTCAAAACGGCTGCGATCACCGCTGTACGTTTTGCATCATTCCCTATGGCCGGGGCAATTCGCGCAGCGTTCCGGCTGGCGTTGTGGTGGATCAGATCAAGCGACTGGTCGATCGTGGCTATAACGAAGTTGTGCTGACGGGAGTGGACCTGACCAGTTGGGGGGCCGATCTGCCGTCGGAACCACGTCTGGGCGATCTCGTCATGCGCATTCTAAAGCTGGTGCCGGATTTGCCCCGGCTCCGGATCAGTTCCATCGACAGTATCGAAGTCGATGAAAACCTGATGTCTGCAATCGCCACGGAACCGCGCCTGATGCCGCATCTGCACCTGTCTTTACAGCACGGGGATGACCTGATTCTCAAACGGATGAAGCGCCGACACCTGCGCGATGACGCGATCCGGTTCGCGCAAGAGGCGCGGGCATTGCGGCCCGATATGACGTTCGGGGCGGACATCATCGCCGGTTTCCCGACCGAAACCGAGGCGCATTTCGAGAATTCCCTTAAGCTGGTGCAGGAGTGCGACCTGACCTGGCTCCATGTCTTCCCTTATTCCAAGCGCGAAGGCACCCCAGCCGCACGCATTCCGAGCCAGGTGAACGGCAACATCATCAAAGACCGCGCCGCGCGTCTGCGGGCCGAAGGTGAGCGTCAGGTCAAACTCCACCTCGCGGCCCAGATTGGCAGAACGCATAAGGTTCTGATGGAAAACGCCCACATGGGACGCACGGAACAATTCACCGAAGTTCGCTTCGCCGCGCCCCAACCCGAGGGGCAGATTGTGCAAGCGACGATCACGGGAAGCGAAAACGGCCAGCTTTTGGCGTGATCAGGCCGTCAGGCCTTGGTGCTGGCGGTTACGTAATTAACGCTGAGATCGCGCGCCGAAAGGCTCCAGTCCCAAGTCACCGGATTGAACACAAAGCCCTTGCGATCCACGGGGGTCAGACCCGCCTGTGTCAGCAAGTCGTAAAGTTCGTCGGGTGTGATGAATTTGGACCATTCATGAGTGCCACGCGGCAGCCAGCGCATCACCACCTCAGCTCCTACGATTGCAACCATATACGACTTGGCGTTCCGGTTGATCGTCGAGCATATGTGCAGGCCGCGCGGTTTCAAAAGCGTCTTGCAGGCGGTCAGATAGGCCAGTGGGTCGGCAACGTGCTCGACCACTTCCATATTCAGAACTGCGTCAAATTGCTCGCCCGCATCGGCGAGCGCTTCGGCCGTGGTATGGCGGTAATCAATGTTCAGCCCCGATTGGGCTGCGTGCACCTGCGCGACGGGAATGTTGCGCTCTGCCGCGTCCGCTCCGACCACTTCGGCACCCAAGCGGGCCATCGGTTCGGACAAAAGACCGCCACCGCACCCGATATCCAGAATGCGAAGCCCTTTAAACGGAAGGTGCTCGGTCAGGTCGCGATCGAATTCTCCGGCAATCTGTGTCGTAATATAGTCGAGGCGACAAGGATTCAGCATATGGAGCGGTTTGAACTTTCCCGCCGGGTCCCACCATTCGGCCGCCATCGCTTCGAACTTGGCGACTTCCGCCGGGTCAACAGTATTTGGGGACGCTTGCATTCCTGTCTCCATGTGCTCTTTTATCAGATACGCATTATATAGGGCACGCATGGACAAATACCCGGACCAAAAGCGCGCAGTTCAGTATCTGTATCCGCCGATTGACCCATATGACCAGCAGATGCTGGAAACGGGCGACGGGCACACGATTTATGTCGAACAATGTGGCAACCCTGCGGGAACTCCCGTGATTGTCATGCATGGCGGCCCCGGAGGCGGGTGCAGCCCGGCAATGCGGCGGTATTTCGACCCGGAATTCTATCGCATTATCCTGTTTGATCAGCGCGGATGCGGACGGTCGCGGCCGCATGCGTCGGTCGTGAACAACACGACCTGGCACCTCGTGGATGATGCAGAACTGATTCGCCAAACACTCGATATCGACTCGTGGCTGGTCTTTGGTGGCAGTTGGGGCGCCACATTGTCGCTGATTTATGCGCAGGCGCACCCGGATCGAGTCCGGCACCTGATCCTGCGTGGCGTCTTTCTGATGACGCAGGCAGAGCTTGATTGGTTCTACGGTGGCGGTGCCGGAAAGTTCTGGCCCGAAGCCTGGGCGCGATTCTCTGCCCTGATTCCCGAAGATGAACGCGACGACATGATCGGCGCCTACAACCGGCGCCTGTTCTCCGGGGACCTGCCACTTGAAACCCGCTATGGGCGCGCTTGGTCGGCGTGGGAGAATTCGCTCGCCTCGATTCATTCAAATGGCATGTCGGGAGAAGGCCCCGGCGACTACGCGCGCGCCTTTGCCCGGCTGGAGAATCACTATTTCATCAATAAGGGATTTCTGGATCGTGATGGGCAAATCCTTGCTCAGGTCGATCGGATCGCTCATATTCCCGGCGTCATTGTTCAAGGGCGATATGATATGATCTGTCCACCAACATCCGCTTGGAATCTGGCCGAGGCCTGGCCTGCTGCAGATCTTAAATTGATCCGCAATGCAGGTCACGCGCTGTCCGAGCCGGGCATCAGCGCGGAACTGGTACGGGTGATGGACCGGATTGCCGAGGCGTTGACCTGATATGACAAGACTTGATCGCCGCGCCCTTTTTTCCTCCGGTGTTGCTGCAGCACTGCTCGCTGCAACGGGCGTGTCGCTTGAGGCATCTCCGCGTCAGGGTGGGCGCTTGCGAATCGCGCTCCCGCGAAGCGACGACAATCTTGCGCGGCTGGCGCATGGTGCTGCATACGATAGGCTGACCGAAATTGCGCCGAACGGGGCGCTCAACGGCGAGCTTGCAACAGGCTGGTACGCTGAGGCAAAGGGCCGTGAATGGGTCATTGATCTGCGCGAGGGCGTCAGGTTTCATGACGGAACAGCGGTGTGTGCCGCAGGTGTCGTTGAGTGTCTGACTGAGCCACTTGATCTCGCAAAGCACATTGAGGCGACAAACCCGATGCAGCTGCGAATCGAGCTTGAAGAGGCGCGATCCGACCTGCCGTTTGTCCTTGCCTCTCCCGAATTTGCCATCGCGCGACATGGAAATATTGGCACCGGGTGTTACCGGACCGAGCGTTTGGTGCCGGATCGGCAATATCTGGGGCAAAAGGTTACGGACCACTACAAGGCCGGACGCGCGGGATGGGTGGACACGGTCGAGGCCTTGGTCATTCCCGATGCTACCGTTCGTGCTGAGGCACTGCGCGACGGGTTTGTCGATATCGCAGCGATTCCCAAGGATGAATCCCTACGAGGGCACGCGGATCTGGTCTTTTACCCGTCTTCCGAAAACATGGCGCTGGCGATGCGCAAAAGTGTCGGAAGGCCGCGCGAAATTGGCGCGGGGCTGCTGGATGATGGCCGTTTGGCCGAGCGGTGGTGGCTCGGCTGAAACGCCTTTTGCCGGTGATATAGCGCGGCGATACCCGTCGGGGGTTGCAGATTCGGAATGCTGGGCGTATATGCCTTTTCAACAGCGGCGCGTCGGGCTCTGGTCCCGAGGCTCCACCGGAAATTTTGACGGGCCGCGGGCCCGTTTTTTTGTGCCCGCGCTCTGGATAGAAAGACACGATGAACGATCTGATTGCAAAAGCTGCGATTGACCGGCGTCTCGCCGAAATCATTACCCCGGTTATCGAAGACCTGGGGTTTGAGCTCGTGCGCATTCGGCTGATGAGCGGCAAGCAGACAACATTGCAGATCATGGTCGATCGGCCCGGCGGCGGAATCGAAGTGGATGATTGCGCCGAAGTCTCCAATGCTGTCAGCGCAACGCTGGATGTCGAAGACCCGATTCTGGATACCTATGCGCTCGAAGTCTCGAGCCCCGGCATCGACCGCCCGCTGACCCGGCTGAAAGATTTTGACACCTACGAAGGCTATGAGGCCAAGATTGAAACCACCGAGCTGATCGATGGCCGCCGCCGCTTCAAGGGCGAGCTGGCCGGGGTCGAAGGCGAAGAGGTGTTGATCAATATCGCAGAAGGCACCATCGGTCTGCAATTCGATTGGCTGAGTGATGCCAAACTGGTGTTGACCGACGATCTGATCAAGGAAATGCTCCGCCAACGCAAGGCGGCGGGCGCTCTGAACGAAGACCATTTTGACGAGATCGAGACCGAAGAGTCTCCTCAGGAGGACAACTGATGGCCATTACATCCGCCAACCAGCTCGAACTGCTGCAAACGGCCGAGGCCGTGGCGCGCGAAAAGATGATCGACCCCGGACTGGTGGTCGAGGCGATGGAAGAATCGCTCGCCCGCGCCGCCAAGAGCCGCTATGGCGCGGAAATGGACATCCGTGTGTCCATCGATCGCAAGACCGGCAAGGCGACGTTTACCCGTGTGCGTACAGTGGTCGATGAAGAAGAACTCGAGAACTATCAGGCCGAGTTCACCGTTGATCAGGCGAAACAGTATCTCGCGGAGCCTCAGATCGGCGATCAATACATCGAAGAAGTTCCCCCGGTGGAAATGGGCCGGATTGCAGCGCAAAGCGCCAAGCAGGTGATTCTGCAGCGTGTCCGTGAAGCCGAACGTGACCGTCAGTTCGAAGAATTCAAGGATCGTGCCGGCACCATCATCAACGGCGTCGTCAAGCGCGAGGAATATGGTAACGTCGTGGTTGACGTCGGCACCGGCGAAGCGATCCTGCGCCGCAACGAAAAGATCGGCCGCGAAAGCTATCGACCGAACGATCGTATCCGTTGCTACATCAAGGATGTGCGCCGCGAGCCGCGCGGTCCGCAGATTTTCCTGAGCCGGACTGCCCCGGAATTCATGGCGGCACTCTTCAAAATGGAAGTGCCCGAAATCTATGACGGCATCATCGAGATCAAGGCCGTTGCCCGTGACCCGGGAAGCCGCGCCAAGATCGCCGTGATTTCCTATGACAACAGCATTGACCCCGTCGGTGCCTGTGTCGGTATGCGCGGCAGCCGGGTGCAGGCCGTGGTGAACGAACTTCAGGGCGAAAAGATCGACATCATCCCATGGAATGAAGATCAGCCAACCTTCCTCGTGAACGCCCTGCAACCTGCAGAAGTCACCAAGGTGGTTCTGGACGAAGAAGCCGAGCGTATCGAAGTCGTGGTGCCGGAAGAGCAGTTGAGCCTCGCCATTGGTCGTCGCGGTCAGAACGTGCGTTTGGCCAGTCAACTGACCGGTCTGGATATCGACATCATGACCGAAGAAGAGGAAAGCGCGCGTCGCCAGAAAGAGTTCGAAGTGCGCACGAAGTTGTTCATGGACGCCTTGGATGTCGATGAGTTCTTTGCCCAGCTACTGGTTTCCGAAGGCTTTACCAATCTCGAAGAGGTTGCCTATGTCGAGCTGGATGAGCTTCTGGTGATCGACGGTGTTGACGAAGACACCGCCAAAGAGCTCCAGACACGTGCCCGCGAAAACCTCGAAGCACAGGCCAAAGCGGCGCTTGATAATGCCCGCGCTCTGGGTGTCGAGGACAGCCTGGTTGAATTTGAGGGTCTGACACCCCAGATGATTGAGGCGCTTGCCAAGGACGACGTCAAGACGCTGGAAGACTTTGCAACCTGTGCGGATTGGGAGCTGGCCGGCGGCTGGACGACAATCGATGGCGAGCGGGTCAAGGATGACGGTATCCTGGAACCCTTTGATATGTCGCTGGAAGAAGCCCAGTCTCTCGTAATGACTGCACGTATCCTGCTTGGTTGGGTCGATCCTGCCGATCTGGAAGCCGACGAAACAGAAGAAAACGAGGACGTGACGGCAGAAGACAGCGAAGAACAGACTTCGGAGGTCGGGGCCTGATCTCAGGCCCCGGTAGGGACAACATGAGTCGCGGTGGCGTCGTCAAGGACCGGTCGGACGGTCCGGATCGCAAGTGCATAGTCACGGGCGAAGTGCAGCCTAAATTCGGTCTGGTCCGGTTTGTTCTGGGCCCCGATGGGCAGGTGGTTCCGGATATTCTGGGCAAGTTGCCTGGGCGGGGTGTCTATGTCGCGGCAGATCGCGCGGCGGTGGACAAGGCAGTTGCCAAAAAGCTGTTTGCCCGTGGCCTCAAGACACAGGTTCAGATCCCCGAGGGGCTGACCGATGAAGTAGAGCGGCAACTGGCGCGCCGGGTCGTGGACCTGATCAGCCTGGCCCGCAAATCTGGCGCCGCTGTTGCCGGGTACGAAAAAGTAAAGGACTGGCTGTCCAAGGAAGAGGCATTGATCCTGCTTCAGGCCGTGGACGGTTCAGGCCGTGGAAAATCGAAACTAAGCACACCCCATTTTGGCCATTACATCGGTTGGTTGACGTCTGATGAGTTGGGATTGGCCTTCGGTCGCGAAACTGTGATACATGCGGCGCTCGCCTCTGGCGGACTCGCCCAACGTGTTGTAGAGGAAGCGCAGCGGTTGCGCGGTGTACGCAAAACGGAAGGCGGCAAGGGCCGCCTGGAAGGATAAAGAGCTTTATGAGCGATACTGACGGCAAAAAGACATTGGGCCTGCGTGGTGGTTCCCGTCCGGGGAACGTGAAGCAGAGTTTCAGTCACGGTCGGACCAAGAACGTTGTGGTCGAAACCAAGCGCAAGCGCGTTGTGGTTCCCAAGCCGGGTGCCGGCAAGTCCGGTTCTCCGATGTCCACGCCCGCCAGCGATCCGTCGCGGCGCCCTGCCGGTATTACCGATGCGGAAATGGACCGTCGTCTTAAGGCCGTGCAGGCCGCCAAGGCGCGCGAGACCGAAGAAGCTGCTGCACGCGCGGCAGAAGAACGCGAACGCGCGGCAGATCGTGAGCGCCGCCGTGCCGAAGCCGAGGCCAAGGAGCGTGAAGAGCGCGAGCGCGAAGAAGCGCTGAAGGCCAAGGCCGCCGAAGAAGAACGCCAGCGTCTGGAAGCGGAACAAGCGGCAAAGCGCGCCGCTGCTGCACCGGCCGCCGCGCCCGAAGCGGCCGCCGCGCCAAGGACAGCAAACAAACCCGCAGCCACGGCCCCTCGCAAGACGGACCGCGAACGCGAGCAACGCAACACGCGCGGCAAGGGCCGTGATGATGATGGGCGTCGTTCAGGCAAGCTGACGTTGAACCAAGCGTTGCGTGGCGGCGAAGGTGGACGGCAGCGGTCGATGGCCGCAATGAAGCGTAAACAGGAACGCGCACGCCAGAAGGCGATGGGCGGCAGTGTTGAGCGCGAAAAGGTGGTGCGGAACGTAAATCTGCCCGAGGCGATCGTGGTTTCCGAACTGGCGAACCGCATGGCGGAACGCGTCGGTGAAGTCGTCAAATCGCTGATGAACATGGGCATGATGGTCACGCAGAACCAGACCATTGATGCGGATACCGCAGAACTGATCATCGAGGAATTTGGCCACAAGGTTGTGCGCGTCTCTGACGCCGACGTCGAAGACGTCATCACCCAGACCGAGGATGATGAAGCGGATCTGATGCCGCGTCCGCCGGTCATCACCGTGATGGGCCATGTCGACCACGGCAAGACCTCGCTGCTTGATGCGATTCGGAAAGCAAAGGTGGTTTCCGGCGAAGCGGGTGGCATTACCCAGCACATCGGTGCCTATCAGGTCAAAACCGAAGACGGACAGCTGTTGTCCTTCCTCGATACACCTGGCCACGCTGCGTTTACGTCAATGCGCTCGCGTGGTGCCCAGGTCACCGATATTGTTGTTCTGGTCGTTGCTGCGGATGACGCGGTGATGCCGCAGACCATTGAGGCGATCAACCACGCCAAGGCGGCCAAGGTCCCGATGATCGTGGCGATCAACAAGATCGACCGCCCGGATGCCAATCCTGACAAGGTGCGCACCGATCTGCTTCAGCACGAAGTGGTCGTCGAAAAGATGTCAGGCGATGTTCAAGACGTCGAAGTGTCGGCAATCAATGGCACGGGTCTGGACCAGTTGCTCGAAGCAATCGCGCTTCAGGCAGAGATCCTTGAACTGCACGCTAACCCGAACCGCGCGGCACAGGGTGCCGTTATCGAAGCCAAGCTCGATATAGGTCGTGGCCCGGTGGCAACAGTTCTGGTGCAGAATGGCACCTTGCGTCAGGGCGATATCTTTGTCGTCGGTGAGCAGTGGGGTAAGGTTCGCGCCATGGAGAACGACAAGGGTGAGCGGGTCAATGACGCCGGCCCGTCGGTTCCTGTCGAGGTTCTCGGCCTTAATGGCACACCTGAAGCGGGCGACGTGCTGAACGTTGTCGATACCGAAGCACAAGCGCGCGAAATCGCTGATTACCGTGCCAATCTCGCCAAGGAAAAACGTGCTGCGGCTGGTGCTGCGACCACGCTCGAACAGTTGATGGCGAACGCCAAGGCAGACGAGAACGTCAGCGAGTTGCCGATTCTGGTCAAGGCCGATGTGCAGGGCTCTGCAGAAGCGATCGTTCAGGCAATGGAGAAGATCGGCAACGACGAAGTCCGCGTGCGCGTGCTGCATTCGGGTGTTGGTGCCATCACTGAAACCGATGTCGGCCTGGCCGAGGCAAGCGGTGCACCGATAATGGGCTTCAACGTTCGTGCCAATGCGAGTGCGCGGAACACGGCGAACCAGAAGAGTGTTGAGATACGGTATTATTCGGTGATCTATGACCTTGTTGACGACGTCAAAGCCGCGGCAAGCGGACTGCTGAGCGCCGAGATTCGCGAAAAGTTCATCGGTTACGCCGAGATCAAGGAAGTGTTCAAGGTGACAGGCGTTGGCAAAGTTGCCGGCTGTCTGGTGACCGAGGGCGTCGCCCGCCGCAGCGCTGGTGTGCGTCTTCTGCGTGACAACGTGGTGATCCACGAAGGGACGCTGAAAACGCTGAAGCGGTTCAAGGACGAAGTTGCTGAAGTACAGTCAGGTCAGGAATGCGGTATGGCGTTCGAAAACTATGACGACATCCGCCCGGCAGACGTGATCGAGATCTTTGAACGCGAAGAAGTGACACGTACGCTGGACTGATCCGGAAAATAGAAGCTGCTTATGAAGGGCGCGCTCAATTCGAGCGTGCCCTTCGTCATTTTGAGCCTTAAGGCTGATCAGATAGCCGAGCTAACCGGCTTGCCCATGAACTCGCTTGACCCGACGCGAACCGCAATACGGCCGTCAGGCAACGCACGAACAAATGTGCCTTGAATCAAAATGCATGTGCCGATGAGAATTGTGCGAAGCATCCCGTTCCTCCCAAAACTACGCCATTCAACAATATGCACAAATTGACATCAAACTACTAATAAATTGGTATATGTTTCCAGCAGGAGCGGAATTATTGCGAAAGTTACGCAACGTTGGCGAAATTGTCACAAAAGATGCGTATAATACTCAACCATTTGCTTCAAGGCGCATCCGAAGCTCCCGCAACACGGGTAAAACGGCGCGAACCTTGGCGGTGCCCAATTCGCCCACGACCTGATTGATCACCGGCGTCAGCGCCGAAATCGCCTGTTCACGCGCCTGTCTTCCCGCAGGGCTGATCGCGACAAGCTTGCGTCTGGCATCGTCCCAATCCGGGCGAATGTGCACATAACCGGCGAGTTCAAGTTTGCCCAAAGTGTTTGTCATCGCCCCACGGGTGACGTGGAATGTATCGGCCAGCTGCGCCGGAGTGCGCTCCTTGCTGATGACCGCAAGGTGGTTGAGCACCGAGAAATGCGAGATCTCCATCCCCTTGGGCAACACTTTGCTTAGCCGATTTCGCAGCAATTGGTCCGCCGCCAGAATCTCGCTGAACAGAGTTACAGCGAGGGCATTCGTGTCGTCGTTCATGACCGTGGCATCGCTATGGGCCCTCGAATTGGCGGGTATGCGTGAGAGAGGGCACCTTGCGGCGCGCCTCATCTACCGCCGAGTCATCCATATCAAAGACGAACACGCCGGTTTCAGTGCCCGCATCGAGCAACACTTCCCCCCAGGGTGATACCACGAGGCTATGCCCGTATGTCTTACGGGGTTTCCCATTGCCGCTCTGATGAACACCAGTCTGTGCAGGGGCCAGCACATAGCAGCCGTTTTCAATTGCACGGGCGCGCAGAAGGCTATGCCAATGCGCAGCGCCGGTGACATAGGAAAACGCGGCAGGAACCGTCAGGATGCGCGCGCCAGCTTGCGCCAAGGCTCGGTAAAGATAGGGGAAACGAATATCGTAACAGATACTCAAGCCGATCTTTCCAAAGGGAGTATCGGCGACAACCGCCCGGTCTCCGGGGCGGTATCCGTCCGATTCGCGATATGTTTCTTCCGGCGTGACCTGCACATCAAACATGTGGACCTTGTCATACCGCGCCTGAATCTCGCCATCCGGGGCGATCAGAATGGATCGGTTGGCGAATCGTCCGTCCGCATCCTGAGTCTTGAGCCCCAGTGAACCGATCAGAAGCCATATGTTCAGCTCGGCGGCCTGTGCACGTAGAGCGGCAAGCGTTGCGTCCTCGGATTCCACCTTGAGAACATCATTCTGATGACGCCGGCTTGTAGAGAGACAGTTTGAGACTTCTGGCGTCAGAACAAAACCTGCTCCAGCACTGGCAGCCTCGGCAACAAATCCCTGAATTTTCCCGAGGTTTTCATCAGGATCGTCGGAAGAACTTAGCTGAACCAGAGCCGTTTTCATGATATGGACAGCAATGCATCGAGTTTGCCTGCCCGTTCGAGCGCAAAGAGATCATCGCAGCCACCAACATGCATCTCGCCGACAAAGATCTGTGGCACGGTTCGCCCGCCTTGCGCGCGCTGGATCATTTCCGGCTTGCGTTCCGGATTGGCCAAGACGTCGATTTCAGAGAAATCGACACCCTTCTGATCCAACAGCCGTTTGGCAGCGTGACAAAAACCACAAAGTGGCGATGTATAAATTTCGACCGTTTGCATTCGCGTACCTCTGATATGTGACCGTGTTGTCGATGATCTAAGCATCCATTGCAACTCGTGCCAGTGTCAGCACCCGTACATCTTTCGCTCCGCTCGCCTGACAAGCCACGGAACAGGCACTGAGCGTCGCGCCGGTGGTCATGACATCATCAATCAGCAATACGGTGCGCCCCTGCAGCCGTTCCATGCGATTCGGATTGAGCTGAATGGCGTCCTTGAGGGTGATAAACCGTTGTTCGGCCGTTTTCCCTTCGAGCGTCGCAGTCCGTTTTCGTCGCAGCAATTGGTCAGGGCAGACTTCGATCCCCAGTTCCTGTGCCAAAGACTGCGCTAGCAAGGCCGACTGATTGTAACGCCGTTTCAGAAACCGGGACCAGTGTAGCGGAACGGGCACCACAATCGTATCCGGTACAAGGATCGTCCGTGCCGCATGTGCCAACCAGCGACCAGCGGGGCGGGCGATCTCTGGTCGATCCCCATGTTTCAGCGCTAGAACCAGTTGCCGGGCGCGGCCCTCGTACATCAGTGCCGCACGGCCGTGGGACCAGGGGTGCGGGTGCGCCATGCAATCGTCGCATTCGATCCGGTGTCCATCAACCGCGCCCGGCAAAGGAGTGCCACAGGATTCGCATACTGTCCCACCGATGAACGAGGTCTCGCGCCAGCAGGGTCCACATAAGCCAAAATCGCTTTCCACCATGTAGCCACAACCAAGGCACCGCGGAGGGTACAGTAGGGATACTGCTGTTTGAATCCTTGCCAACATCCGCCTAGTTTCCGCCCATGACCCATGCACCCCGGATATTTGACCGCATTGCCCTGCTGCGCCACCGCAGTCGCGCCCGCGCTGACGACCTTTTCTTGCAGCAACTCGCTGTCGACGAGATCAAGGATCGCCTTTCGATGGTTAACAGGACCTTTAAATCCATCGCCATCGTGACCGGATTTCCCGAGATCTGGCAGCATGACTTCACGGACGCAAAGTTGGTTTCAGACAGCGATACGCTGGAGCTTGAGGCAGGGCAGCATGATTTGGTCATCCATGCCATGTGCTTGCATTGGTCGAACGATCCGGTTGGTCAGATCATTCAATGCCGTCGCGCCCTGATCCCAGACGGTCTGTTCCTGGGGGTTTTGCTTGGTGGGCGTACGCTTTACGAACTTCGCGCCGCGCTGACTGATGCAGAAAGCCGTGTGTCAGGGGGAATTTCTCCACGAGTTTCGCCCATGGCGGAAATCCGCGAAGTCGGAGCGCTACTCCAGCGTGCAGGGCTGAACCTTCCGGTCGCGGATGGGCACGCATCAATTGCGAAATACCGGGATCTGGCCCACCTCATGCTAGATCTGCGTGACATGGGCGAAACAAATGCGCTCGCCTCACGGCTGCGCCGGCCAACACCGCGCCCGGTGTTCGAGATGGCGCAAGCGCTCTATCGCGAGAATTATGCCACGCCTGATGGATACCTGCCTGCCACGTTTGAGATGATTTGCCTGACGGGTTGGTCGCCCGATGACAGCCAGCCAAAGCCGCTGCGTCCAGGTTCGGCACAGGCCCGCCTTGCGGATGCCCTGATGACTCGTGAAACCAAACTGCCTGATTGACCCGAAGGCAAAAGCGGTTATCTGCACAGAAACACCCTGCGATCAGGATACACAATGCTCGACACATCCAATGCCGCACCGCGCCCTGCGCATGCCCCCGCCGATCACCCCGGTATTCCTCCTGAAAAGGTTGGTGTGTTGCTCGCCAATCTCGGGACGCCCGACAATTACGACTATTGGTCCATGCGGCGGTATCTGAGCGAGTTTCTTTCGGACAAGCGCGTCATCGATTATCCGTCGTGGAAATGGCAGCCCTTGCTGCAGCTGATCATTCTGTCAAAGCGACCATTTTCCAGCGGCGCAGCATATAAGTCGATCTGGAATGAAGAGCAGGGGGAAAGCCCGCTCATGACCATCACCAAGGATCAGACTGCCAAAATAACCCAGGCGATGGCCGACCGCCATGGTGACCGTGTCATGGTCGATTTTTGCATGCGCTATGGTAATCCATCGACCAAATCTCGGGTCCAAAATATGATCGCGGCCGGGTGCCGCAAGATCCTGTTCTTTCCGCTCTACCCGCAATATGCGGGTGCTACCTCGGCGACAGCAAATGATGCGTTCTTTCGCGCGTTGATGGATGAAAAATGGCAGCCTGCCGCGCGCACGGTTGCCCCATATTTTGATCAGCCCGCCTATATCGATGCGCTCGCGCAATCTGTCGAACGCGCCTATGCGGGTCTGGATCGTCGACCTGATGTTCTCGTCTGTTCCTATCACGGTGTCCCGATCCGTTATCTGACCGAAGGCGATCCATATCATTGCCACTGCCAGAAAACCTCGCGACTGCTTCGCGAGCGGTTGGGTTGGGACGACAGCGACATCACGACAACCTTTCAGTCCCGGTTTGGGCCGGAAGAGTGGCTACAGCCCTATACCGTCGAAGAGGTTGCCCGTCTGGCCCAGAGCGGCAAGAAGAACATCGCCATCTGTGCGCCGGCGTTTTCCGCTGATTGCATTGAGACACTTGAAGAAATCAACGAGGAGATAAAGGACAGTTTCATCGAGGCTGGCGGTGAAACCTTTACCTATATCCCATGCCTGAACGATGACGACGCCCATATCGCGGCGCTCGCGGGGGTGATCGATCAGAATCTGAACGGATGGATCGACTGACGATTAATCCCGGTCAGCCAAAGAAAAAGGCGGTGGAAATCCACCGCCTTTTCCCTAGTCTAGTGCCAGTGATTAGCTTGCTGCAACAGCGGCGCCAACCAGAACCAGCAGCAGCAACGGCAGCCAGATGCCGCTCGAAGAGCTGGTTGTTTCTTCTACGATAACGGGTGCTTCCACGACGGGCTCTGCCAGGTTGCCAGCAGTTGCGGTCGAAGCAGCACCAGCCAGTGCAGCGGCGAGAACGAGTTTCTTCATATTAACCTCCAGAGTTAGCACGGTCCATTCAAACGAACCGCGCACCATGACTTACCTCGTGTTTTTTCTATGCAGCAATGTGCAGCGATTGCAAACTGTTGATTGAAGGATGAGGCCCACGAACACGGCAATGTCGTCAAATTAGCAACACTTGTGTGCCGACCTTGGTCATCCCGAATAGCTCTTCGATGTGGTTGTTATAGAGACCGATGCAACCGTTCGATGATTGGCGCCCAATTTTGCGCGTATCGTGCGTGCCGTGAATTCGATAGTATTTCCAGCCCAGATACAAAGCGTGCGTACCCAGTGGGTTATCGGGTCCGGGTGGGACATAGCTTGGCCATTCCGGGTTCCGCTTTCGCATTGAAGGAGTCGGGCTCCAGCTGGGGCCGACAACCTTGCGGATCACGCTGGTCCGACCGCGACGCGTCATCTCTTCGGTCAGGGGAACACTGGACGGGAAGAGTTTGTAGGTCGTTTGGTCCTCTGACCAAAAATGAAGCGCCCGCGAGCGGGTATCAACCAGAATCGCGCCGTTCCTCAGAGAGCTGAAATGCGGTCGCCAGTCGACCGACCGAAAGCTCGAAATATTGTGTCGCACCGGCGCTTCGGCTTCTGGCGGTGGCCGCAGCGGGTCATATCCCTCTTCCTGAGCAATAAGTGGCGCAGCGGCAAAGGCAGCGCCCGTGGCCAGAAAACTGCGGCGTGTCTGCGTCGTATTTGGTTTAAATTTCATCTCGATCACCTGCGTTACGTCGACGTACCGAATCGTACGAATCATATGGCCAGAATGCCGCAGTCGCAAATCAATCGGTTGCAATGGCCTGTAAGACAGCAAGTGTGAGTTTGCGCATCGCTGCTCTTCAGGTTAATTGCAATCGGAACATACATGTCGGGGTAGCCCATGATACGCTTCATTTCCTTCTTGTTGGCCGGTCTTTTGGTGCTCTCGGCATGTGACACGCCCACATCGGGTGGCATCGGTGCCGATGGGCTGCCACTTCCCAAGGTCTATAAGATCCGCAACAGTCAAAAAGACGACATCCAGTTTCGCGTTCTTGATTCCGTCAATGCCCTCCGTTCGGCTGCAGGTGCCGGACCGGTACAGCTGAATTCACAGCTCAACGCCGCCGCAGCCACCCACTCCCGAGATATGTCGGTGCAAAACCGGCCATGGCATTTCGGTTCTGACGGATCGTCGCCCATCGACCGGGCGCAGCGCGCCGGTTATCCGGGCGCGATGCTTGGCGAAAACATCTCTGAAACCTACGAGACCGAACTGGAAACACTGGCCGCGTGGATGGATGCAACCGGCACACGCGATGTGATCATGGACCGACGCGCCCGCGACATGGGGTTCTCGTGGTATCAGGATTCCAGTGGCAAGATCTGGTGGACCATGTTGATGGGTGGCTGAGGGTCTTCAACCTTATCTAACCCACCGAGCCTTACCCGTGCTGACAGGCAAGGATCACCCCAACGCTTTGCCCCAAAGTTCCTTTACACGCGCGTCGCGGCCGCAGGCATCGCGATAGAACTTGTAGGCCGTAGCCTGTGATTTCGGTCCGGCTCGCGTCAAAACCAACGAGCGCCCTTTGTAATAGTCCTGGTGATAATCCTCAGCCAGATAAAACGGTGATGCGGGCAGGATCGGTGTGACAATCGTTTGGCCCAACTCCGCCTGCGCGGCGGCAACGGCCTTTTTGGCCAAAGTCGTTTCGCTTTGGCCTGATACAAATATTGCGGTTCTGTAGCTATCGCCGCGGTCACAGAATTGTCCGCCGGCATCGGTGGGATCAACTGAACGCAGGAACATGTCCATCAGCGTCGTCCGGCTGATTGTATCCGGATCAAAGGTTATCTGTACCGCCTCGTAGTGGCCGGTTCCACCACGCGTCACCTGTTTGTAGGTAGGGTTCGCGATCTGACCACCCGTATAGCCTGACACCGCGCCGATCACGCCGTTCACCTTTTCAAAATCCGCTTCTACACACCAGAAACACCCTCCTGCAACCGTCAGGGTCTGCGGTTCTGCGGCGTTGACTTCGTGTCCTTTGATCCAGAACGCGGTCGCAATCAGGATCGTCAGAAGAATCGGCTTAAAGGTGTTCAGTGTTTTCATTTCTCTCTCCATCAACGCACAGGTTGTCTTGTTGCCAGAGACCGGGCAAGACATGACATGAAATGTCACGCCGAGGTGACGGCAAGTGACCGGGAAGCGCCGCGCAAGAACGGGTCGGGAGACACCTATGACAGAGAAAATGTCGACACATCAGGCCGAAGAAGACGCCAGAAACGAAGACATCCGCATTTACGTGGACGGTCGAATCGTACCCAAGGCCCAAGCAACGGTCAGTGTCTATGACAGCGGCTTCATGCTGGGCGATGGCGTCTGGGAGGGGCTGCGTCTCTACAACGGGACATGGGCGTTTCTGAACGAGCACATGGACCGGCTGTTTGAGGCCGCCAAGGCGATTGATCTGGATATCGGTCTGGATCGTGAGGGCGTGATCGCGGCCTTGCGTGAAACACAGGCCGCCAATGACATGCAAACCGATGCCCATGCGCGGCTGATGGTGACGCGCGGGGTCAAGATGCGTCCGTTTCAGCATCCCTCCCTCAGCAAATCGGGTCCGACCATGGTGATCATCATGGAGCATTCGCGACCCCGATTGCCCCGGCCCATCCAACTGGCAACAGTTCCGCATCTGCGGGGGCTGCCGATGACGCAAGATCCCAAACTGAACAGCCATTCCAAGCTGAACTGCATCCTTGCCTGCATTGCGGCGGAAAAAGCCGGGGCCGACGAGGCGCTGATGCTGGATGTGAACGGGTTCGTAAATACCACCAATGCCTGCAACTTCTTTATCGTGCGCAAAGGCGAAGTTTGGACCAGCACCGGGGATTATTGCATGAACGGGATTACCCGGCAAAAAGTGATCGACCTATGCCGGGAAAATGACATCCCCGTGCACGAGCGCAATTATAGCCTGGTTGATACCTATGGCGCAGACGAGGCGTTTCTGACCGGCACGTTCGGCGCGCAAACGCCAGTCGGGTCAATCGACGGGCGACGCATCGGCAGCGGTGATCTGGGTCCGATGACGGAACGGATTCGCGCGCTGTACAAGGGCCTCATCGAAAAGGAATGCGCCTGATGCGGATTGCAATGTGGTCGGGGCCACGAAATCTGTCGACGGCAATGATGTATTCGTTCGGCGCGCGCGACGATTGCGCCGTGGTGGATGAACCATTCTACGCCGCCTATCTTGCCGCAACGGGGCTGGACCACCCAATGAGCGAGGCGATTCTCAAAGCGCAATCGACCGATCCCAGTGACGTGATTGAGTCGATCACCGGCCCGGTACCCGGAGATTTCGCCCATTATTACCAAAAACACATGACCCAACACATGGTGCCGGGCGTGTCGCGCAAATGGATGCGGGACATGGTCAATGTGTTCCTGATCCGGCATCCCGCGCGTGTGATTGCCAGCTATGCCGCCAAACGCGAGGATCCGACGCTTGATGACATCGGCTTTGCCCAGCAAGCGGAACTGTTTGACGAAGTGAACAGCTGGCAGGGCAGCCCGGTGGTGATCGACAGCACAGACATCCGCAAGGATCCGGACAAGATGCTGAGGCGACTCTGCAAGGCCATCGGCCTGCCGTTCACGCCCAAAATGCTGTCCTGGCCGCGCGGTGGACACCCCGAAGATGGCCCATGGGCGCCGCATTGGTATGGATCTGTCTGGAAAAGCACCGGATTTGCTGCCGCCGAAGGGCCGCTGCCACATGTGCCGGAACATCTGCAGGACGTGCACGACGCTGCGATGAAGCACTATAACCGGTTGAAAACAGTCGCTCTCTAGATATTCAGCGCCTGTTGCGTCAACGGGCAGGGCTCACCGTTGAAAAAGGCGTCGAGAACAGTCGAGAATTCGTCGGGCGCGCCGGGTACGGCGGCAAACAACGTCATCGATGACCGAAGCTTTTGTGCGTCAGTCGATCCCAGTATGTCCTCTGCTGACGTGTCCCGATGGCTCAGCAACAGGCGGCTCACTTCGACGAGGCGCCCGCGCAATACAGGATCGCCCAGATAGGCACGCGCTTCGGCTAGATTGTGGATGCCATAAAGCTGGGCCATGTGTGACTGGCCCAGCGACGCCAGTTGCGGAAACACAAACCACATCCAGTGGCTCTGTTTCTTGCCCGCCGTTAGTTCAGAAATCACCGACGCCCACACAGTATCCTGTGCCTCTATAAAGAGCTCGGCGTCGGTTTCATCTGTCATTTGAGGCGGCGGTTCCGCATTGCAATCAACCGCAGACGCAGCGCGTTGAGCTTGATGAACCCGGCGGCGTCCTTCTGATCATAGGCACCCGCGTCGTCCTCGAACGTGACGTGTTCTTCGGAGTAGAGTGACATATCCGACCAACGACCAACCGTGCGCGCGAGACCCTTGTAGAGTTTTAGGCGGACGGTACCGGTCACGTGCTCTTGGCTCTTGTCGATCAGTGCCTGCAACATCTCGCGTTCGGGGCTGTACCAGAAGCCGTTGTAAATCAGTTCCGCATATTGCGGCATGATCTGATCTTTGAGGTGCGCGGCTCCGCGATCCAGCGTAATCTGTTCGATCCCGCGATGCGCCTCGAGCAAAACGGTGCCACCCGGCGTTTCATAGATGCCGCGCGATTTCATCCCGACAAAGCGCCCTTCGACAAGGTCCAACCGGCCAATGCCGTGTTTGCCACCAAGCTCATTCAGCCGCGTCAGGATGGTGGCGGGCGACATCGCCTCACCATTGATGCTGACCGCATCGCCTTTTTCAAAGCCGATTTCGATGAACTCAGGCTCGTTCGGCGCATCCTCGGGGTGGACGGTCCGCTGGTAAACGTAATCCGGCGCCTCTTCGGCAGGATCCTCAAGGACCTTACCCTCGGACGACGTGTGCAGCAGGTTTGCATCTACCGAAAAGGGTGCCTCGCCGCGCTTGTCCTTGGCGATCGGAATCTGGTTCTTTTCAGCAAAATCAATCAGCTTGGTCCGGCTGGACAGATCCCACTCGCGCCAGGGCGCGATCACCTTGATGTCCGGGTTCAACGCATAAGCGGCCAGTTCGAACCGGACCTGGTCGTTCCCTTTGCCGGTTGCGCCGTGGGCCACCGCGTCGGCACCGGTTTCTTCCGCAATCTCGACCAGTCGCTTGGAAATCAGCGGGCGCGCGATCGAGGTACCCAGCAGGTAAAGCCCTTCGTAGAGGGCATTCGCGCGGAACATCGGAAACACAAAGTCGCGCACGAATTCTTCGCGCAGGTCTTCGATATAAATGTCACTCGCGCCCATCATCTCGGCTTTGCGTCGTGCCGGCTCAAGCTCTTCGCCCTGACCGAGATCGGCGGTAAAGGTAACCACCTCGCAACCGTATTCGGTTTGCAACCATTTCAGGATGATCGACGTATCCAGACCGCCGGAATAGGCCAGTACGACTTTTTTGGGCGCAGACATAAAAGTAACCTCATCAGTGGATTGCAGCGCCGATACCGTCTTTTGGCCGAAGGGGCAAGATGCCGGGGCTTTCTATAGGCCAAAGCAGGGTTTAACGTCCGGGAGAAGACTGTTTTGGGAGTTAGAACTTTGAAAGCTTGGAACATCGTTGTCCATTCCGTCGGGATGTTGATCAGAAACGCCGAGCAGGTGCTAAAGATCGGCCTGCTGCCGTTGTTGATCGTGTGTGCGGTTGTGTATGCGATCCTGTCGATGGGAGGGTTCAGCATGATCTCGCTTATCGACCCGGAGGCAATGTATGAGATGTTAAAGGCCGATGAAGGTTTTGCTTACCTGAGTCTGGCAGTGATCATCTACATGTTGGGCTTCTTGTGGATCGTCATTTCCTGGCATCGATTTGTTTTACTTGAGGAATACCCCAATCGATGGCTCCCGCCGTTTCGGCTTGGCCCTGTGCTTGCCTATGTCGGTCGGTTTCTGATGATTTGTCTGATCCTGGGCCTGTTTATGTTTATAGTCATGTTCGGGCTCACATCCCTCGGTGGGATCGGCTCAGGCGGGGCCGTCGCAGTAAATCTTCTCTACCTGCTGTTTATGTTCGTCTTGTCACTCGCGTTCTATCGGTTCCTTCCCGTTTTGCCGGCGGCTGCGATTGAAAAGCCACTGAAGTTGTCCGAAGCTTGGGCCGCGACCAATGGTGCGACGAGTACGTTGATCGTGGTCGTTCTGTTTGCTGGCTTGGTGAATTTCATGCTGAGTCTTCTTATCGGCACAACCTCCATGCTCACGCCATTTCTTATGTGGCCGTCGCTTTTGATCGTATGGATGCTCCAATTGTTCTTCAACGCGAGCCTGATGACCACCTTGTACGGGCATTTTGTCGAGGGACGGTCTTTTGACTAAACCGTCAGGCGCGGCGGGCTCCGGGGCTTGTTATGGGCGGTTTGCTGGGCCATTGATGCCGGATGAGCGATTTTCAGGATAAGGCCCGGCTTGCCGAGGTAGCCATGCGCGAGGTGTTCCCGCAAACGCCGCTGCAGCGGAACGTTCATCTGTCCGATCGATTCGGCGCGGATATCTGGCTTAAACGCGAAGACCTGAGCCCGGTCCGATCCTACAAGCTGCGCGGGGCCTTCAATGCCATGCGCAAATTGCCGGAACAGAAGCTGTTTGTGTGCGCCAGCGCCGGAAACCATGCGCAAGGCGTGGCATTCATGTGCATGCATATGGGGGTCAAAGGCGTGATTTTCATGCCGGTCACCACACCGCAGCAGAAAATTCAAAAGACCCGCATGTTTGGCGGTGATCATGTCGAGATACATCTGGTCGGTGACTATTTCGACGTAACTCTGGCTAAGGCGCAGGAGTGGTGCAAACAAGAAGGTGGATATTTTCTGTCACCGTTTGACGACGAGGATGTCATCGAAGGGCAGGCATCGGTCGCCGTTGAAATTGAGGATCAGTTGGGCAAGGCTCCGGATATGATCCTCTTGCCCGTGGGTGGCGGTGGCATGTCATCCGGTGTGTCTACCTATTTTGGTCAAGACACCCACGCCGTCTTTGTCGAGCCGGCCGGTGGTGCCTGCCTGAAAGCCGCGCTGGCGGCAGGGCATCCGGTTACTTTGCCGCACGTCGACACCTTTGTTGACGGTGCGGCCGTTGGGCGGATCGGGGAAAAGACGTTCGCGTTACTGAAGGACTTTCCCCTGTCAGACGTGATCGTTCTGCACGAAGACCGCATATGCTCCACGATGATCGAGATGCTGAATGTCGAAGGCATCGTTCTTGAACCGGCCGGAGCTTTGTCTGTCGAGGCGCTTGGCGAGTTGCAAACCGAGATTCGCGGCAAGACGGTCGTTTGCGTCACGTCGGGCGGCAATTTCGATTTCGAACGCCTGCCTGAAGTCAAAGAACGTGCGTTACGGTACTCAGGGGTCAAGAAATACCTGATCTTGCGATTACCGCAACGGCCCGGTGCATTGCGAGATTTCCTCGAAATTCTTGGACCAGACGACGATATCGCGCGATTTGAGTACCTAAAGAAATCGGCACGCAATTTCGGGTCGGTTCTGATTGGTATCGAAAGCAAGCACTCGGACAGCTTCGTGCGGTTGTTCGCGCGCTTAGACGAGGCCGGGTTTGCCTACCGCGACATCACCAATGACGACACCTTGGCGCAGTTTCTGGTCTAGAAAATGTCGACCACGTGCCAATCCAAGATCACCAATCTTATCTTCGTACGCGGCAAGTTCACATACCGACTTTCGATCAAGCGGCCAGCCGCACTGGCAATTCGGCAAGAAATCCAGCCTTGGATCTCTCGAATTCCGCTATGATTTCGGGGACGTTCACCTGATCTGCCTGCCCATCTGCGCAAACGCGTTCCCCGACCTGACAAAGGTCTGAGAAAGTAGCGAAACCCAAGCTTAGTGCGCTGCCTTTGAGGAAATGCAAATCCTGCTCAAGTTGCGATATGTCCGGTGCCGTCCGTAACTTTGCAATGACCTCTTCGACTTCTTCCAGAAAGAGTTCGACGACCTCGTCAAATTCTTCAGCGCCAACTTCGCCACACAGTTCGTTTACCCGAGACCAATCAATCATGTCTCATCCATCATCATACTCGAAAACCATAGCATGCGCACAGACTGGGCAAATGCCGGGTAAATGAACAGGGGCATACTGCGAACAAATTTAACCTTCATTCGCGGTTAAGCTGTAGCGCTCAAGATGAGGCGAAACAGGTAACAAAACGCGGATTCACCATGTCTACTGCTATTCCGGCAAGCCGGATTCAGATCGCAGGCCAATCTGATTTCAGGTCGATTCGACAGGTTCTTCTGGTGGATGACAGCCGCCTGCAACGCCGCATCATCGCCTCATCGCTCAAAAAGTGGGGCTTTGATGTCATCGAAGCGGAAAGCGGTGATATGGCGATAGAACTATGCCGCAATTTCCGCCCCGATCTGGTCTTGAGCGACTGGATGATGCCGGGGATGTCCGGGCTGGAATTCTGCCGCGTCTTTCGAGACTTGTCTGGTGCTGATTATGCCTATTTTATCCTTCTCACCTCCAAGAGCGAAAAGAACGAGGTCGCCCAGGGTCTGGACGCTGGGGCGGATGATTTTCTGACCAAACCGGTTAATGCCGACGAGTTGCGCGCGCGCATCTCTGCAGGCGAGAGAATTCTCGAGATGCAGCGCGAATTGTCGGATAAGAACAAGATGATATCCGACACGCTCGCCCAGCTTCGCGTAGCCTATGACACGATCGACAAGGATCTGATTCAGGCCAAGAAGATCCAGCAATCCCTCGTCCCCGAACTCTCGCGGACCTTTGGCCGCTCGCGGGTAAGCCTGTTGTTGAAACCTTGTGGCCATATCGGTGGCGATCTGGTGGGGATGTTCTCGCCAAACGATCAAAAAGTCGCATTTTATTCGATCGATGTTTCCGGTCATGGCATTACATCCGCGATGATGACCGCCAAACTGGGTGGTTTGCTGAGCAGTGACTATCCGGATCAGAATTTGGGCATGGATCGGCAGGCTGATGGAAGCTACGCCTTTCGGGATCCTGGAACAGTTGCCAAGATGCTGAACGAACGATTGCTCGCGGATTCCGGGATCGAGGAATATTTTACCATGATCTACGCCGTAGCTGACCTGCAATCCGGCGTTCTGAAGATGGTACAATCAGGACATCCGTGTCCGTTGATACTGCGCGCTGACGGAGCTTCGGAATTCGTGGGCGAGGGTGGCGTTCCCATTGGATTGCTGCCGGAAATCAAGTGCACGCAATTTGATATCCAATTGAGGCCGGGCGACAGGGTCCTGCTTTACTCTGACGGCTTTACGGAAAGCAGGCTGACCAATGGCGAGATGCTGGAAGAGCAGGGATTGGTGAATCTGATCAAAGGATGCCCGGACAAGCGCGCGGGAAAGGAATTTCTGAATGATCTTTTCTGGGCCTTGACCCAAAAAATGTCGCCCGAATTTGGAATGGAGGATGATGTCTCCGCCACTTTATTCGAGTTCAGGGCCTGATGATTGACGTGACAAGCATCGACGCAAAATGTCTGTCGCCCGCGTTTCCCAACACTTTTGCCGCCATAGAGGCCGACGCCCAGATCTCCTGATGCAAAGGTTCGGTCGGGGGGCCGATCCGCAGCGTTGGCCGGGCGACGTAGATCAGACAGATCTTTTCTGCCCAGAGATCATACTCGGGCATATAGACGAAACGGCGAAAGGCCCCGATACGGCGTGGTTCCGCGATATGCCAGCCGGTTTCCTCGTATACTTCTCGATGCAGCGCTCTGACCGGAGATTCACCCGGGTCCACTCCGCCTCCAGGAAGCTGCAGATCGGGGTCCGGATCGGATTGACAGGTCAAAAGCAGATGCTTGCCCTTGGGCAGAAGCGCATAGGCTCCGACCCGGCGCACATAGGTTTGGCCCTTCTCCGGCGGCGCGCCAAAGCGTCGTATCATTGATTTTGCCCTTACATCGCCGGTTGCGGCCCCTATATAGCCTCGGTATGCCAATCTGCGGCGCGTAAGGAAACCCCATGACTATTGGATCAAAACTCGCGTGGGACGACACGGTTCTGCCTTTTCAACTGGACGCATCGGATATGCGCGGCCGGGTTGCCCGGCTGGATGGCGTACTGGGCGGCATCCTTGGACAGCACGCCTATCCCCCGCAAGTCGAGGCGCTGGTCGCGGAAATGGCCTTGCTGACCGCTCTGATCGGCCAGACGGTCAAGCTGCGTTGGAAACTGTCTTTGCAGGTTCAATCCAAGGGTGCGGTTCGCATGATCGCCACGGATTACTATGCGCCCACGACCGAGAGTGAGCCGGCGCGCATTCGGGCCTATGCCAGCTATGATGCGGATCGGCTGACTGACGAGGCTCCATTTGCGCAGGTTGGCGAGGGCTATTTTGCAATCATGATCGATCAGGGCAAGGGCATGGCACCCTATCAGGGTATTACGCCTCTGGCCGGAGAGTCGCTGAGTGCCTGTGCCGAAGCCTATTTCGCTCAGTCCGAACAATTGCCGACGCGTTTCTCTCTGAGTTTCGGAAAATCTTCCGAACCCGGCAATCCCGAACATTGGCGCGCGGGCGGCATCATGCTTCAGCATATGCCCAAAGCCTCGCCTTTTGTCGCGACCGAGCAAGGCAGCGGCGAGGTGTTGAGCGCAACAGACCTCGTTGATGGCGCAGAAGGTGAAAACTGGAACCGGGTGAATATCCTCCTCGATACGGTTGAGGACCTAGAGTTGATCGGGCCTGTGGTGCCGCCCACTGATCTGCTGGTTCGGCTATTCCACGAAGAACAACCCCGTGTCTTTGACGCGCAGGCGGTTCGCTTTGGGTGCACCTGTTCAGAGGACCGGGTGCGGCAAAGTCTGTCGATTTACTCCGCACAGGACATCGAAAAGATGACCACCGAAGAGGGTCTGGTCACAGCAGATTGCCAGTTCTGCAGCGCGCATTACGAGCTTGATCCGGCGACGGTCGGGTTTGACGCCAAGGATGCAGATGGCACGTGATACGATTTCTCGGCTGAAAGCAGCGCTTGATCGGTCGGGAGCTGCCTCCTCCGATTTTGACCTGAACCCGGGAACGGTACTGCCGCCGGGACGTAAGCTGCGCCCCGCGGGCGTGCTGGTGGCGATTTCGCTGGCACGCGACGAGCCGCGCGTAATCCTGACCAAACGGTCTTCGTTTCTCAAGCATCATCCGGGACAGATCGCCTTTCCTGGCGGCAAGCAGGACGAAGGCGATGCGGATGTGACCGCCGCAGCTCTGCGCGAGGCACGCGAGGAAATCGGATTGCCGGAGGGGCTGGCCGAGGTTCTGGGACACATGCCAGAGCACGAAACGGTAACGTCATTCAGAGTGACGCCGGTGATTGCAGTGCTGCGGCAGGATTTCCGTATCGTGCCCGAACCGGGCGAAGTCGACGAGGTGTTTTCCGTGCCTCTTGACCACTTGATGCGGCCGGAAAACTATCTGATCGAGTCGCGTCGTTGGCGCCGGCAGCGCAGGTATTACTTTACGGTGCCTTACGGTCCTTATTACATCTGGGGTGCCACCGCGCGCATGCTGCGAGCCTTGGCCGACCGGATGCAGGAATGACCAGACTTACCGCCGACTGGATTACAAACCCCGCGACCCGCGCTGTCTGTATCGCCTTGGGCGGTGAGGGTGCGCAGGTTCTCTTTGTCGGCGGTTGCGTTCGCAATACGTTGTTGGATGTCGATGTCAGCGATATCGACATTGCCACCGATGCGACCCCAGATCAGGTTGTGGCGCTCGCCAAGGCTGCTGGGATCAGGACTGTGCCGACGGGTATCGACCATGGCACGGTGACACTTTTGCAGGATGGCCTGCCGCACGAAGTGACAACCTTTCGCAGAGACGTCTCGACCGATGGCCGCCGTGCAATTGTGGCATTTTCGACCGATGTGGCAGAGGATGCATCGCGGCGGGATTTCACCATGAACGCGATCTATGCACGCCCGGACGGAACGGTGGTTGATCCGTTGGATGGATTGCCTGACCTGCGCGCGCGCCGGGTTAGGTTTATCGGCACTGCAGAGGACCGGATTCGCGAAGACTACCTCCGTTCGCTTCGGTATTTCCGCTTTCATGCCTGGTATGGCGATCAGGAGTCCGGATTTGACACCGATGCGCTGGCGGCGATTGCCGCCAATCTGGACGGCCTAGACCTCTTGTCGCGAGAGCGGATCGGGTCGGAGATGCGAAAGCTCTTGTCAGCACCCGACCCGGCGCCTTCGGTGGCGGCAATGCGGACGACAGGTGCGTTTGCACGCTTCCTACCCGGTGCGGATGACAGATCATTGGCGCCGCTGGTACATGTTGAATCCGTGGCTGGTGTACTCCCAAATCCATTGCGCCGGTTGGCGGTCTTGGGTGGAACGGATGCCGCGGATGCGTTGCGTCTCAGCCGTGCAGAGGCGGCATCGCTCGACCGGTTGCGCAATGCGGCGGTTTCGACGACCGGTGCTGCGGAACTCGGCTATCGGCTTGGTGTAGGTGAGGCGGGGGATGCGCTGCTGGTCCGTTCTGCTCTCCTTGAGCAACCATGGAGCGCAGAGTTTGAAGATCAGGTCAGCCGGGGTGCCGCCGCACAGTTTCCGATACGGGCCAAAGATCTGATGCCACGCTTTCAGGGGCCGGAACTGGGTGCGGAACTGGCTCGTTTGGAAACGCTTTGGATCGGCTCCGATTTTTGCCTGGATCGGGATGCGCTGCTCGCCCTTTGACTTTTGGCGTGACAAATTGGCGATCTTCGTCTAATTCAACTCCTGAAACATTCGGAGGGTACGAAATGTATTACGGGATTTGGTTCAGCCTACGCTGATACGCCACCCGTTTGGGTGGCTGACAGACGTCACCCCTTGCATTTCGTATTCGGCTCGTCAGGAGCGCCCGCCATGTTTCGTTACTTTGAAAATCTCGTTGACCCCTATTGTGACTACCCCGAGGTAGATCGCCCGCCCACCCGGCTTTGGCCGTTCATGATGGCCTATGCCCAGCCTTTTAAAAAGGTGTTCTGGTGGACTGGGTTGTTGTCGATTGTGGTTGCCGCGGTCGAAATCTGGCTCATCTACTACATGGGCCGGATCGTCGATATGCTGGGCGGAGAGCCGAGGCAGGTGATCTCCGAGCACGGCTTTGAACTGGCGCTGGTGGCGCTGTTCATCGTGTTTCTGCGCCCGATCCTGCATATGTTTGACGTCGCGATGTTGAACAATGCGATCCTGCCGAACTTTGGCACGCTGATCCGCTGGCGGGCGCACAAGCATGTCTTGCGACAGTCGGTTGGCTGGTTCGAGAATGATTTTGCCGGACGGATCGCCAACCGCATTGTGCAAACCCCGCCTGCCGCCGGCGAGGTGGTGTTTCAGGTCTTTGACGCGATATCCTTTTCGCTCGCCTACATGATCGGCGCGGCGGTCCTGTTGATGGCGGCAGATGCCCGGTTGATCATTCCCTTGCTGATCTGGTTTGTCCTTTATGGTGCGCTGATCCGTTGGACCGTTACCCGTGTCGGACCAGCCTCGCAGGCGGCATCCGATGCACGGTCGACGGTCACGGGGCGTGTGGTCGACAGTTATACCAACATCCATTCGGTCAAGATGTTCGCGCATCACGACCACGAATTGTCCTATGCCAAAGAGGCGATCGAATACACACGTCGGACCTTTCAGGTCGAGATGCGGATATTCACGATCATGGACATGACACTGGTCGCGCTGAACGGGTTGCTGATCGTCGGGGTGGTCGGTTGGGCGATCTATCTTTGGGCGATTGGCCAGTCGAGCGTTGGCGTTGTTGCGGCGGCCACCGCGCTGACCCTGCGGCTGAATGCAATGACGGGCTGGATCATGTGGGCGCTGACCAGCTTTTTCCGCGAGCTTGGCGTGGTGTCCGAAGGGATGCAGACCATCGCGCAGCCGATTGATCTGGTCGATGCAAAGGATGCACAGCCGCTGAAGCTGGACAAAGGCAAGATCGAAATTCGCGATCTGTCGCACCACTATGGGCGCGAAACCGGAGGGCTGGATAACATCAGCTTGACGATTCAGCCCGGTGAAAAAATCGGACTGATCGGGCGGTCCGGCGCGGGTAAATCCACGTTGGTCAAGCTGCTTTTGCGGTTCTACGATGTCGAGTCGGGGCAGATCCTGATCGACGGGCAGGACATCGCAACCGTCTCTCAGGACAGTCTGCGCAGCCATATCGGCATGGTGCAACAAGACAGTGCTTTGCTGCATCGCTCTGTGAGGGACAACATCCTCTACGGACGACCAGATGCGAGCGAGGCCGAAGTGATCGCGGCGGCAAAACAGGCCGAAGCGCATGATTTCATTCTCGATCTCGCTGACATGGAGGGGCGCACCGGTTACGACGCGCAGGTCGGTGAGCGGGGCGTAAAGCTCTCCGGAGGTCAGCGGCAGCGGGTGACGCTGGCGCGGGTGATCCTAAAGAATGCGCCGATCCTGCTGCTTGACGAAGCGACAAGCGCACTGGATTCCGAGGTCGAGGCAGCGATTCAAGATACGCTCTATGGCATGATGCAGGGCAAGACGGTGATTGCCATTGCGCACAGGCTTTCTACCATTGCACAAATGGATCGTATTCTTGTCATTGATCAAGGCCGCATTGTCGAACAGGGCAGCCATGCTGAACTGTTGGAGCAACAAGGCCAATATGCCGAGTTCTGGGCGCACCAGTCCGGAGGTTTCCTGAGTACCGAGGCCGCTGAATGAAACTTGCCAATCTGATCGAACCCTTTCGCCGAATCGAAACGCCCCCGCCACAAACGCTGGGGGCGTTCATCCGCTGGTGCCTGACGGGTGCCTGGCCGATGCTGTTTGTCGCGGCGGCGTTCTCCGGGCTGGCTGGCGCGATGGAGGCGGGGACGGCGTGGATGCTGGGCATCGTCATCGATACGGCGGTATCCAGCGGGCCAGAAGGGGTTTTTGACGGCGCGAACATGGTGCGGATCGCCGCGGCGATTGCGTTTTTTATGATGATCCGCCCGGCGCTGTTCGGCCTGTCTTCGGTGGCGAACAATTATATCGTCATGCCCAATATCACGCCGTTGGTTCTGTCGCGGCTCAACCGTTGGACGTTAGGCCAGTCGGTGACGTTCTTTGACGATGATTTCGCCGGGCGCATCGCACAGAAACAGATGCAGACCGCAAATGCGCTGACCTCCATCGTGTCCGAAGTGATCAGCGCGATTGTCTTTGCGTTGGCATCGATGCTGGGGTCGTTGATATTGCTGGGATCCATTCACCCCGGCGTCATGCTGCCGTTTGCGGCATGGCTGGTGGTCTACTTCCTGCTGATCCGCTGGTATTTGCCGCGCATTCGCGAACGCTCTGCGGCGCGGGCCGGGGCGCGGGCAATGGTGACCGGTCAGGTCGTGGACACGATCACCAACATCAAGACGGTCAAGCTGTTCGCGCATGCGGAAAACGAAGACGACGCCGCGCGCGAGGCAATGGCCGTGCTGCGGGATCGGGCGCTGGAGTTTGGCTGGCTCTCGGCCAGCTTCCGGTTCTTTCTGATGACACTCGCCGGGGTTCTGCCGGTTATGCTGATTGGGGCGACGCTGTTGCTGTGGCGAACAGGTGGCGCATCGGCCGGTGATATCGTCGCGGCCGGTGCCATTTCGATCCGTATCGCGCAGATGACAGGCTGGGTCAGCTTCACCTTGATGGGCATCTATGCGCATGTGGGCGAGGTCGAAAACGGCATGCAAACGCTGGCCACCCGCAACCGCGTCGAAGACAGCACCGGTGCAAACGAACTGACTGTTAATCGCGGTGAAATCGTGTTTGACGGGGTCGAATTTGCCTATGGGCGGGACGTGGGCGGTGTCCAGCGGATCGACCTGACGGTGAAACCGGGCGAAAAGCTGGGGATCGTGGGTGCATCCGGGGCCGGAAAATCGACGCTCGTATCGCTATTGCTGCGACTCTACGATTCCGAGGGTGGCGAAATCCGGATTGATGGTCAGGCCATTTCCGGGGTGACGCAGGACAGTCTGCGGCGGCAGATCGGTATGGTCACGCAGGAAACCGCGATGTTCAACCGTTCGGCGCGTGACAATATCTTGTATGGGCGGCCAGACGCGACAGAGGCCGAGGTCATAGCCGCCGCCGAACATGCCGAAGCAGATGAGTTCATCAATGACCTGCAGGATTCGCGCGACCGGGAAGGGTATGACGCCCATCTGGGCGAGCGCGGGGTAAAGTTGTCAGGTGGCCAACGACAGCGTATCGCTCTGGCTCGTGCGATCCTGAAAGACGCGCCGATCCTCGTGCTTGACGAGGCCACCAGCGCGCTTGATTCCGAGGTCGAGGCATCGATTCAGGACGCTTTGCACAAAGTCATGGAAGGCAAGACGGTACTGGCGATTGCGCATCGGCTGTCCACGCTGTCTGAAATGGACCGCATCATCGTCATGGATGCGGGTCGAATCGTGGAATCCGGCGCACACTCGGATCTGCTGGCCAAGGGCGGTTTGTATGCCCAGTTCTGGAATCGGCAGTCTGGCGGGTTTATCCATACCGAAGCTGCGGAATAAGGGCTTTTGCCGAGGCACTCTGCCTTGTATCAGGCCCCATGGTCACACAACATGAAATCCTGCGTCTTGGGCATCAGGGCGATGGCGTCGCAGCGGGGCCGGTCTATGCACCGGCCACATTGCCCGGAGAAACAGTTAGCGGAACCCTGAGTGGGTCCCAGCTGACAGAGGTTCGGATCGAAACGCCGTCTGCGGACCGGGTGCAACCACCGTGCCGTCACGCAAAATCCTGTGGCGGGTGCCAATTGCAACATGCATCGGATGCGTTCGTATCTGCATGGAAGCAAGAGATTGTTGCGACGGCCATTGAGGCACAGGGGCTCGCGGCGCCGATACGCGGTATCGTCACGTCGCCAGCCCAAACGCGCAGGCGCGCGGTGGTGTCTGCCCGGCGAACCAAAAAGGGGGCGATGGCTGGCTTTCACGCGCGCGGCTCTGACGTGATCATCCAGATACCCGACTGTCAGTTGGTTGACCCAAAACTGCTACCCGGATTGCCGGTCGCCGAGGCGCTTGCGGTTGTGGGGGCCAGTCGCAAGGGCGAATTGTCCGTCACCCTGACCGTGACAGAAAACGGACTGGACGTTGCGGCGACAGGTGGAAAGCCGACCGATGGACCTTTGGAAATTGCGCTGGCACAGGTGGCAGAACGGTTCGATCTGGCGCGGCTTGCCTGGGACGCCGAGGTCATCGCCAAGCGGCAACCACCGGTTCAGAGATTCGGCGCCGCAAATGTCGAGCCACCGCCGGGCGCGTTTCTGCAGGCAACACCAGAGGGCGAGGCTGCATTGCTTGCCAGCGTACAGGAAATCGTCGGGGACGCCGCCCGCATTGTCGATCTGTTTGCCGGATGTGGTACCTTCAGCCTGCCGCTGGCGGCCTCTGCCGAGGTTCTCGCCGTTGAGGGTGACGCCGAAATGATTAAGGCGCTCGACCAGGGTTGGCGTCGGGCACAGGGGCTAAAGAAAATCACCGGCGCAGTGCGTGATCTGTTTCGCAGGCCGCTTGTCCCAGATGAACTCCGGAAATTCGATGCGGCGGTTCTCGACCCACCGCGCGCTGGTGCCGAAGCGCAGGTTGCTGCGCTTGCCGACTCCCGGCTGGACCTGATCGCGTATGTGTCCTGCAACCCGGTGACCTTTGCGCGGGATGCGCGGGTGCTGGTGTCGTCCGGCTATCATCTGACATGGGTTCAGGTGGTTGATCAATTTCGCTGGTCTTCGCATATTGAACTCGTGGCTGCGTTTTCGCGCAATGAAGCATAAGAAATTGGTCATTCCCCGCAAATGTGATTTTGCGTTTGTCGCAACAAACGTTATTCGGTGAATTGAGGCAGAAAAAAAAGAGAGCAGCAAATGAAGCGGCGTATATTCGGGTTGGGGGCGGTGGCGTCCCTCGCGGTGGCTGGGTGTTCGACCCAGTCGAAGTTTCGCAGGTACAACGGCCCAGAAGTGACATCGGTTGTCGTGAACAAGGGTCAGCGGCGTATGTACCTGCTGAACAACGAGGATATTCTGAAATCCTATGATTTTGATCTGGGGTTCACACCGACCGGGCATAAACAGTTTGAGGGCGATGGAAAGACGCCGGAAGGCACCTATCTGATCGACCGGCGGAATCCCCGCAGCCAATACCACTTGTCGATCGGAATCTCCTATCCGAACTCCCAGGATATCGCGAATGCGATCGCAGCGGGCCGACGCCCCGGTGGTGAAATCTTCATTCACGGCCAGCCGAATGCCAAAAAGGCCAAGGGCCGCGATTGGACGGCCGGATGCATTGCCGTCAAGAATGACGAGATCGAAGAGATCTATGCGATGGTAACGGATGGCACCCTGATTACCCTGAGACCATAAGGCGGGGACATGGGGCCCCGATCAGACAAGTGCTTCAATCTGGCGTTTGGTGAAGTCCTGCAAATAGGTCATCTGTTCATCGGACTTTAGTACAGGCGCGCCCGTGTCGCCCCAGTTCAGACCCTCAAGCATCGCACAATAAAGCGCCGTGCAAAATCTCTGATCCTCGTCGGTCATGAGATAGCGCCCGAAATGGCACGACAGACCTTGGGTCGCTTTTAGCGTCGAAGAGATGAACTCATTCTCTGATGCTGCGGCAAACGCTCCATGAATTTGCCGCAGCAGGTCTATGAAACCCAGCCGGTCATTAACAGGCAGCAGGCGAGCCGTTCGAGAATTTGTGCAAAACGGTCCATGTCGGTGCTGCTGTGGCGCGCCCGATGGGTCGACGTCACTCGCCCATTCAAATCGGTAGAATCTCACCACACATCTGAACTAGAAACGTATCTGATTGGAGTGTGTTTTGGTGGAGCCTAGGAGGATCGAACTCCTGACCTCTTGCATGCCATGCAAGCGCTCTCCCAGCTGAGCTAAGGCCCCAAAACCGTGCCGTGGTGTCTAGGCGCTAGAACCGGCGGGATCAAGTGCAAAAATATCCCGCCAGTCGCGATTTTATGATCAGTCTTCTTCTTCGACCGGGACGTCCGCGATTTCTTCCAGAGAGACATCATCATCGTCGTCATCGTCTTCCAGTAGATCATCATCCAGATCTACATCAACGGTGTCGTCGTCATCTTCCAGTACGGCGTCATCGTCACCTCCGGCCTTTTTCTTGGCCTTCAGCGTTTCGGCGTCTTCGGAGTCGGCCGAAATCATCCGGCTCTTGCCGGCGACGATTTCAACGATGTCACCCGTGTATGGGCTGACGATTGGGTCTCTGTTCAGGTCGTAGAACCGTTTTCCGGTTGTCGGGCACAGGCGTTTGGTGCCCCATTCTTCGTTGGGCATGTTTATCCCCTTGATAATCTGCTGAGTCGCATCGACGATTCCGGTCACGTGCCATATGAGGTGGGCACTGTCAAAGGCTTTAGTCCTGGTTGGAGTATGTAACATGGCTGATCACGTCCTGCCCGGCACGCCACCCGTCGCCCTAACACTCAGGCGATCCGGGCGCGCGCGGCGAATTAGCCTGCGGATTTCGCAGCTCGATGGCAGAGTGACACTGACCCTCCCCACGGGCGTAAGAGAGGTCGAAGCACTTGAGTTCGCAGCCTCCAAAGCCGATTGGATTCGTGGCCACCTGGACAAGCGCCCCGACGAAATGTCGGTTCAGATCGGGGCAAGCTTGCCGATTGAGGGGATAGAGCACAGAATCGTGCCAGCGACCGGGCGGCGCGTCATGCGGCACGAGGGCGAAATTGGCGTGCCCGAAGATGCCCCCGGGCGCCGTTTGCAGACATGGCTTAAGGAACTGGCGCGTGATCGGCTTGTGGCGGCCAGTGATCACTATGCGGACCGACTGGGGCGTCCCTACACGCGGATCACGCTGCGCGACACGCGCTCCCGCTGGGGCTCCTGTACCTCGGATGGTGGGCTCATGTTCTCTTGGCGACTCATTCTCACACCTCCGGAAATCCTGCGCTATGTGGCGGCACATGAGGTCGCGCATCTTGCGGAAATGAACCACTCGCCAGCGTTCTGGGCGACTGTCGACAGGCTCTATGGGCCTTGCGAGGCAGAACGACGGTGGTTGCGCCGCGAGGGGGCAACGTTGCATCGGTACCGGTTCTGACGCGCGAGCAGGTTGACCTGTCAGGGATTTGTGATCACAAAGGATCATGATCACGACACGCCCTACGGAATCACCCTTGGTTGCTGCACACGATCGGGTGTACCGGACTCTGCGCGCGCGGATCATGCATGGTGAGATTGCGCCTGGACTTGCGCTGACCTTGCGCGGGATTGGCAAGGAATTTGATGTTTCCATGACGCCCGCTCGGGAATCCGTGCGTCGGCTTGTCGCCGAAGGGGCGCTGTCCTTGACAGCATCTGGCCGTGTTTCGACCCCGGAGCTGACAAGCGAGCGGATCGAGGAACTCGCTGCGCTTCGCGCCTTGCTTGAGGTCGAACTTGCCAGCCGGGCGCTGCCCCGCGCCCATATTGCGCTGATCGACAGGTTGCAGACCATCAATTCCAACATTGCCGATGCCGTCGCCGCACGCGATGCGGTTGGCTATATCCGCACCAATCTCGAATTTCATCGCACACTGTATTTGCGCGCCCAGGCACCGGCCATGCTGGCGATGGCAGAAACTGTCTGGCTCCAGCTGGGGCCGACCATGAGGTCGCTCTATGGTCGTCTGCGCCGCACCGAGCCGCCGCATTTCCACAAACTCATCATCGCTGCACTCAAAGCAGGGGATGAACCGGGTCTCAGATTGGCGGTGCGTTCAGATGTGACACAAGGGCTACGCATGCTGACCGGGTGACAGGGTTGGTGCAACGGCTGCCTGCTGCGAAGATTTTTTGTTGCTGGTCTACTCTGGCCGATGGACAGATAAACGGCGTTTCGTTCGGGTCTGGCCAGAGTACTATTGGTCCCAGCGATGAGGCGACCCAGACGAGCAGAGCGTGATTGAGCCGTTTTGGAGACGATCAAACCCGAAAGCGACGGTTACAGCCGCAACACCGCAGTGCGCACGGCGATGACCTTATCCGTCCTTCTGAATAAGGGCAGATCATGGAACCCACCAGCCCCGAAAGCCAACGGATTCAATCTTTGCGTGGACAGCTTGACGGTGGCCGGTTTCAGGCAATTGCCGTTTCGGGCGCGACGACATCCAGTCCCAATGCTTCGCCCACGGCGGCATATGTCAACTGGCCTGCGTGCACGTTCAGACCCGCCAACAAATGCGGATCATCGGCACAGGCCTTTTTCCAACCCTTATCGGCAAGGGCGAGCATGAACGGCATGGTCGCATTGCTGAGCGCGATCGTCGATGTGCGGGCAACAGCGCCGGGCATGTTGGCGACGCAATAATGCATGACGCCATCAACCTCATAGATCGGGTCGCTATGGGTCGTCGCTTTTGAGGTTTCAAAACATCCACCCTGGTCGATCGCCACATCCACAAGGACTGCGCCGGGTTTCATGCTGCTCAGCTGCGCGCGCGTCACCAGCTTTGGAGCGGCAGCGCCGGGTATGAGAACGGCCCCGATCACCATGTCCGCCAAAGGCAGCAGTTCCGCCATCAGTCCGCCGGTCGAATAACCGGTGTTGAACACGTTGCCATAGACATCATCGAGATAGCGCAGCCGCGGCAACGAACGGTCAAGCACGGTGACATCCGCGCCCATCCCGGCGGCGATCCGAGCCGCATGTGTCCCAACGACGCCGCCACCGATCACGATGATGCGGGCCGGTCCGACACCGGGCACGCCGCCCATCAGAACCCCGCGCCCACCGTTGGCCTTTTGGAGCGTCCATGCACCAACCTGTGGGGCCAGTCGCCCGGCAACTTCGGACATTGGGGCAAGCAATGGCAGGCCGCCGTTGCGGTCGGTCACGGTTTCATAGGCGATGGCAGTGCAGCCGCTGTCGAGAAGATCGCGGGTTTGTTCTGGATCGGGTGCAAGGTGCAGGTAGGTGAAAAGCAACTGCCCTTCGCGCAGCATCTTGCGTTCAAGGGGCTGTGGTTCCTTGACCTTGACGATCATGTCGGCAGAGGCAAACACTTCTGGTGCAGTCGCCAGAATCGTCGCACCTGCGGCGACATAGGCGTCATCGTCAAAGCCCGCGCCTATCCCGGCTTGTGTCTCGATCAACACCTCATGCCCGTGCGCGACAGCCTCCTGCGCGGCATTCGGGGTGATACCGACACGGAATTCCTGGGGTTTGACTTCCTTGGGGCAGCCGAGCTTCATGACGAATCCTCTTTTGAGTTCAGGTCTGGCGCAAGTATCGGCGGATACCGCAGCAAGTATCGTGATAATGTTGCTGGTCAACAGATTGCCGATTGAATAATCTTCCAAGAACTTATGATTTTACGCAAGGGAGTTGCACAATTGGGGCTGGACGCACTCGATAGACGTATTCTTGCGGTCCTGCAGGCGTCGGGTCGGATCTCCAATTCGGACCTGTCGGAAAAGATAAACCTGTCCCCTTCGGCCTGTCATCGGCGGGTTCAGCGACTGGACGCCGAGGGATACATTCGCGACTACGTTGCTTTGCTGGATGCACGCAAGATGGGCGTGGGAACCACGGTTTTTGTTGAAATCACGCTGCAAGGGCAGGCGGACGAGGTTCTGGATGCGTTTGAAAAGGCGGTCGCGCTCATTCCCGATGTACTGGAGTGTCATCTGATGGCAGGAACGGCCGACTACCTGCTCAAGGTGGTGGCCGAGAACACCGAAGATTTTGCACGGATACACCGGCAGTTTCTGGCCCGCTTGCCGGGAGTCGCACAGATGCAGAGCAGTTTTGCCCTGCGCACGGTGTTCAAGACGACGGCGCTGCCGGTCTGAAATTTGCACGCCTCAAATGACCGAACAGTGACTGCAGATCGATGGCGGGCACGAAGTATACAGGCAAATAACTGCGCAATTCGCATTGGGAATCTGTGGGTTCGGCGCTATCAGATTACTGTTGAAATCCCGGGATCAGGCTCTGGCGTAACCACGGCCGATCGCGCGGTTGCGATGCTGATCTGCCGCAATCGACGCATCGCGCAGGTTGCCGTAAACGTTGATCACACCGTGTCCGCGCCCACGTGCCACACCCCATTCACGCAGCACAGAAACCTCGCCAAACAGGTTCATCGCGATTTCAACGCGATAAAACCGAGGGGCGCGGCAGGGTGTTTGGCGATAGAGCAGACAGATGGCCATGACCGAATCTTAGGGCGCGAAATCACGCCGGGCAAGGGAGAAAACAGCCTGTCGGTCAGCTCCAGGCGACATCGCCAAGAAAGATGTACCCGGCACCGTAAATGGTCTTGATCAGCCGCGGATTCTTGGGGTCTTCGCCCAGTTTCGTGCGCAGTCGCGAAATACGCACATCCATCGCGCGGTCAAAGCTTTCTCCGGCAGCGCCGCCAAGGCTTTCCTGCATCTGTGCACGGCTGATGAGGCGTTTGGGGCTGTCTAGAAACAGGCGCAGAACCTCGGCTTCGGCATGGGAAAAGGGCGTCTCCTCGCCGTCTGCGTTTTCTAGCGTGTAACGTTCAAAATGCGCGGTCCAGCCGTTAAAGCGCGCGGTATTGCCTGATTTTGGCGTCGCACGATTGCTGCGCAGACGGGCACGAATGCGCGCCACCACTTCGGTCGGATCAAAAGGTTTGGTGATATAATCGTCGGCACCAAGTTCGAGCCCCGCCACCCGGTCCTGTACCTGCGCCCGACCCGAAATGATGATGACCGACGCACCCTGCTCCAGCGCTAGACGATGCACCAGCGCTAGGCCATCGGTGTCGGGCAAAGACAGATCGACAAGGCAGACATCCGGTGTGACGTGCTTTAGCGCCGCCTCAAATTCGCGGGCTCGGGCAAAGCTCTGGGTGCGGAAACCCGCCTCGCTCAGAACCTCGCCCAGCATCTGCCGGATTTCCGGCTCGTCGTCGAGAATGGTGACAAAGGGTTCACTCATGCGGCGACCTCGGGTTGGATCAACGCCGCGAGTTGGGCGGCGGAAAAGGGCTTGCGCAGGACTGGCGCGCGGGCGAGGGCGGCGGTGTGCAGCGGATCATCCGGAGGTAGCGACGTCATCAGGATACAGGGCAGGCCGCTGGCGGACAGCCTGTCTAGCAGGTCAAGTCCCGACCCGCCATCGCGTAGATTGATGTCAGACAGAACCAGCGAGATGTCGTCGATATCAGCGGTCAGGGCGGTGGCCTCGTCTACCGACGTCGCCTCTATCACTGCATGGCCAAGGTCGATCAGCATGTCACGAAAGGTGGCGCGCAGGTCTTCGCTGTCTTCGACCAGCAGGGTCAGTCCGCCGCTGGTGGTGGGCGCCGCACGATAAGGCAGGCGGAGCGTTACGCTCGCCCCGGTTGTTGTGTTGCCCAGTTGCAGGTCGCCGCCGGCGAGCTTGGTCATGTCATAGACCATCGGCAGCCCCAGCCCGCTGCCTTCGCCGCCCTTGGTCGTGAAAAACGGATTCAGCGCGTTGTCGAGCGCGTCGGCTGAGAAACCCGGCCCTGTATCGGTCGCAGTGATCTCGATCCATGTTCGGCCGATGCAATGGGCGCTGATGGTGATCTGGCCGGTGGCGCCACAGGCATCGCGGGCGTTCAGGATGAGGTTTAACAGCGCGTCCTGTAGCATGCCCGGATCAAGTAACAGCGCCTCGTCTGGCATGTGATCAAGTACGGTGAAACCAACGGCCTGCGGCAGGCTAGGTGTCGCCAGCAGCTTGAGGTCAGAGAGCAGCGCGTGCATGTCGGTTGCCTGCGGACGCAAGGTGCGGCCGCTGGTCATATCGGCAAGTCGGTTAAGCAACCGGCCACCACGCCGCGCTGCCGATTGGGTCGCCGTCACCAGATTGTTGGCTTCGGGCGCGAGATCCATCCGGGCAAGTTTGGATTGCATGCCAAGGATGATGGTCAAAAGGTTCGAAAAATCATGCGCCAGCCCGCTGGTCATCTGCGCGGCGAGTGCGCGACGTCGCGATTGCTGAAGCGCGACCCGTGCCTGGGTTTCGCCGGTCACATCCATTGACAGGATATAGACCCCGCCGGTGCCGTCTGGGGTAAAGGCCACGCGAATACGCCGGGCACTGTGGTTCTCGGTAAACTCGAACACCGGGCTTTCACCCTGATAGGCGGCGTTCAGATGCGGTTCGATCCGATCGAAGGCGGACGCGCCAAGTGCCTCGGCGATATGCATGCCGACAATGTCCTGCGGACGACCGGGCATGACGCTGGACAGTCGACGATTGGAATAGGTGTAGCGCCCGTTATCATCCACGTGGGCGATATGGGCTGGCATCATTTCAGTAGTCAGCCGTGTTCGGGCCTCGATTTCGGTCAACTGGCGCTTGGCTTCCTCAAGCGCGGTAATGGTTGCAGCAAGTTCGCGGTTGGTGGCCGCCAAATCTTCGGCATGGGAAAGAACCTGATCGGTCAGCTCTTCGGAGCGTGCGCGCAACAGCGCTTCGGAGCGTTTGGCGCGTGTAATGTCGGTATAGACGGTGACCCAACCACCCTCCGGAAGGGGCGAGCCTTCGATCGAAATGGTCTGGCCATTGGGTCGCTCGCGCTCGACATAATGGGGTTCAAAGGCGAGCGCCTGATTGACGCGTTGCTGCACCGCGCGCTCGATATCATGGTCGGTGCCGTATTCGCCCTTGGTTGCCATATGGCGGATCGTGTCGTCGAAACGGGCGCCAACCTGCACCAGATGATCGGGCAGGTCGAACATTTCCTTGAACCGACGGTTGCAAACCGCAAGCCGCAGATCACTGTCATAAATCGAAATTGCCTGGGCAATCAGGTTCAGACCGACAGTTGTCATCGCCTTTGTCTGGTCGGCACGAGGGGGGATGGCTGTGGTCTCCTCACAAATGGGATGGATCATTTAACCATGGCGAACAGCCCAGTCCAAGGCATCTTGCAGTCGATCATCGCCCCAGAACAGTTCCGTTCCGACCAGAAAGCTTGGCGCGCCGAACAGGCCTTGTTCCCTGGCGGTTTCCGTCGCATGGCGCAGGGCCAGCTTGTTATCGGCCATGTGTGCACGCGTCAGGATGTCCTCAGTCAGGCCAGCACGCGCGGCGCAGTCGCCAAGGACGTCGGGATCGGAAATGTCGCGACCTTCGGCAAATTCCGCGAGATAGACGTTCTGGCAAAAGGCGATGCCGCCGGGTTCCTGCAAGGCAAGCTGTGCAATGCGCGCTGCATGCAGTCCGTTTTGAGGAAATTTTTCCAACCGGCGAAAGGGCAGGCCAAGCTGGTCGGCACGGCGTTGCATGTCGCGCCACATGTAACGTCCCTTCGTCGGATAAACCTTGAACGGTGAATCCGGCAATCCTTGTGCTGCGAAGAGCGGGCCCAAAAGGAACGGTCGCCAGCGGATCGACACCCCGGCAGCCTCGGCTGCGCCGGGCAGGCGCATGGCGCTGAGATAGGAATATGTCGAGGCAAATTCGAACCAGAAGTCCACGACAGGTTTTGTCATCGTTGGCGTCCCTTGAGCAAATTCCCACCCTCAGTTCCCGGCGCATGACGGGCTTTGTCAAGGCAGAGTGGGTCGGTGTTACAATTCGTAAGGATTGGGCAATCTTCAGGAAAAAGTTGACGACGAGTGTCGCGCCGGGTTGTGTAGTCAGTAAGGTCGCAGACAATACGATCGAAGACCGGTTAACAGGCCGGTTGTGGGAGGAAACAGACTTGGCTCAGCCGCTGACAGGCGCCGGTGGATTGCAATCCGTACCGGCGTTGCTTCATCGCAATGTAAACGAATTCGGTTCGTCTTCCGCCTATCGGGAGAAGGAATTCGGGATCTGGCAAAGCTGGACCTGGAAAGAAACCGCAAACGAGATTGAAGCGCTTGCGCTGGGATTGATCAATCTCGGCGTGAACGAAGGCGACTTCATCGCAATTATCGGGCGCAACCGACCGTATCTTTATTGGTCGATGGTTGCCGCGCAGATGGTTGGCGCCGTTCCGGTGCCACTGTACCAAGATGCCAATTCGGAAGAGATGGCCTATGTTCTGGGTCATTGCGGTGCGCGGTTCGTGATCGCGGGCGATCAGGAACAGGTCGACAAGGTGATCGAAGTGCAGGATCAACTGCACCAGTTCGAACATCTGATCTATCTCGATCCACGCGGATTGCGCAAATATGATCATTCACATCTGCACCAATACAGCCACGTGCAGAATCAGGGCCGTGCTGCGTCCGATGAGTTCAGCGCAGAACTGAAAGCTCGGCAGGACAAGCTCGACTACGACAGCACCTGCGTCATGCTCTACACGTCGGGCACCACGGGCAAACCCAAGGGCGTCGTGTTGTCCAACCGCAATGTGATCGAAAGCGCGAAGAACTCCTCTGATTTCGATGATCTGCGCCAGAGCGACGAGATCCTGGCCTATCTGCCGATGGCTTGGGTGGGCGATTTCATCTTTTCCATCGGACAAGCGTATTGGCGCGGCTTTTGCGTCAATTGCCCGGAGAGTCCGGAAACCATGATGACCGATCTGCGCGAGATCGGGCCGACCTATTACTTTGCGCCGCCGCGCGTGTTTGAAACGCAGCTGACGAACGTGATGATCCGGATGGAGGATGCCAGCCCGCTGAAAAAGCGGATGTTTGACACCTATATGGCCCACGCGCGCAAAGTCGGACCCGATATTCTGGATGGCAAACCGGTGAGCTTTGTCGATCGGCTGAAGTACCAGATCGGGGACAAGCTGGTTTATGGTCCGCTGAAGAACACGCTGGGTTTTTCGCGGGTGCGCGTTGGTTATACGGCGGGCGAGGCAATCGGACCGGAGATTTTCGATTTTTACCGCTCGCTTGGGATCAATCTGAAACAGCTTTACGGGCAAACCGAAGCCACTGTGTTCATCACGGCGCAGCCGGACGGTGAGGTGCGGTCGGACACGGTGGGTGTGCCAAGCCCCGGCGTGGAGCTGAAGATCGCGGACAGCGGCGAGGTTTTCTATCGCAGTCCGGGCGTGTTCGTCGAGTACTACAAGAACGCTGAGAGCACTGCGGATACCAAGGATGCCGAAGGCTGGGTGGCGACGGGCGATGCCGGGTTCATTGAGGAAGAGACCGGGCATCTGCGGATCATCGATCGCGCCAAGGATGTGGGCAAGATGGCGGATGGCAGCCTGTTTGCGCCGAAATACGTTGAAAACAAGCTGAAATTCTATCCCAACGTGCTGGAGGCTGTGGTCTTTGGAAATGGCCGCGACCAGTGCACGGCGTTTATCAACATTGACCTGTCGGCTGTGGGCAACTGGGCTGAACGGAACAATGTCGCCTATGCGTCCTATCAGGAACTGGCCGGGCACCCGCAGGTGATGGATACGATCCAGAGCCACGTCGAAGAGGTCAACCGGTCGGTTGCAGAAGACCCGATGTTGTCGGGCTGTCAGGTGCATCGTTTCGTGGTGCTGCACAAAGAACTGGATGCGGATGATGGCGAATTGACCCGCACCCGCAAAGTTCGGCGACGGATTGTCGAAGACAAATACGATGACATCGTCAAGGCACTGTATGATGGCTCGCCCAAGGTGAGCACGGTGACCGAAGTGACCTATGAAGACGGGCGAAAGGGTTCGATCAAGGCGACGCTTGAAGTTCGTGATGCTAAGGTTTTGCCAGTTGTCCCGCAGAAGGTTGCCGCGGAATGAGGGTCGGCCGGACGACGCTCGACCTGCGGTCATCGCCCCGCCCACCGTCCCATGAAGGTACGGACTGCTCGAACATGAAAGGACGCCGCGATGCTTGATGCATCCGAAGGATATGTGACCGAGGATGGCCGCAAGATTGGCGGCGTTGTCATGGAGATGAAGAACATCACCCTGCGGTTTGGCGGGGTGAAGGCGATCACCGACATCAGTTTCGACATTCGCGAGGGTGAGATCCGGGCGATCATTGGCCCGAACGGGGCCGGTAAGTCGTCGATGCTGAACGTGATTTCCGGGTTCTACGTGCCACAGGAAGGCGAGGTCTGGTACAAGGGATCGCGCCGCCCGCAGATGCGACCCTACGAAGTGGCGCGCCAGGGCATCGCGCGGACGTTCCAGAACATTGCCTTGTTTGAGGGCATGAGCGTTCTGGACAACGTGATGACCGGCCGGCTGACACAGATGAAGAGTGGGTTGCTGTCGCAGGCGCTGTGGAAGGGCAAGGCCGAGACTGAGGAAACCGCGAACCGTGACATTGCGGAGAAGGTCATCGATTTTCTGGAGATCCAGCATATTCGCAAGACCCCGGTGTCACGTCTGCCTTATGGCCTAAAGAAGCGGGTTGAGTTGGCGCGGGCGTTGGCGGCGGAGCCGACCCTGTTGTTGCTGGACGAGCCGATGGCGGGGATGAATGTCGAGGAGAAAGAGGACATGAGCCGCTTTATCCTGGATGTGAACGACGAATTCGGCACCACCATCGCGTTGATTGAACACGACATGGGCGTGGTCATGGACCTGAGCGACCGGGTCGTGGTGATGGATTACGGCAAAAAGATCGGCGATGGCACACCGGATGAGGTGCGCAGCAATCAGGATGTGATCGATGCCTATCTGGGAGTGAGCCATGACTGAGCCGGCACGAGTGATGATGGGGAGTGTGGCGCATGCCTGAGCAGTTGGTTTTCGCGATGGAGGTCTTTCTGAACGGTCTGATGGCCGGGGTACTCTATGCGCTGGTGGCGCTGGGCTTTGTGCTGATCTTCAAGGCGTCCGGGATTTTTAATTTCGCGCAGGGTGTCATGGCGCTGTTTGCAGCAATGACGCTGGTTGGGATCATGGAAGGGCAGGTGCCGTTCTCGCATCTGATCAACGCGATATTCGGCACGGATATCCACCATTTCGGTTGGCATGTCCCGGCGCTGTTCGCGATCATCCTGACGGTCGGGGTCATGGTTCTTTTGGCGATGGCTGTGCAGAAGTTCGTCATGGGGCATCTGGTCAACCAGGAACCGATCATCCTGTTCATGGCGACCATCGGGCTGGCCTATTTCCTTGAAGGTCTGAGCGATCTGATGTGGGGTTCAGAGATCAAGAAACTTGATGTCGGGCTGCCGCAGGGGATCAACGAGACGATCGATACGGTGACTTACGAAATCTTTGGTTATGGGTTCTTTATCGACAATCTTGACATCGTGGCCAGTATTATCGCGGCGCTGCTGGTGATCGCGTTGATGCTTTTCAGCCAGTATACCAAGCAGGGACGCGCCTTGCGGGCCGTTGCGGATGACCATCAGGCTGCATTGTCGGTTGGGATTTCGCTGAATTTCATCTGGGTACTGGTCTGGTCGCTGGCCGGAATCGTGGCGCTGGTTGCTGGTATCATGTGGGGCACCAAATCGGGCGTGCAGTTCAGCCTGTCGCTGATTGCGCTCAAGGCGTTGCCGGTCCTGATGCTGGGTGGCTTTACGTCGATCCCCGGCGCGATTGTCGGCGGATTGATCATTGGCGTTGGCGAAAAGATGTTTGAATTCGCGATCGGCCCAATGGTGGGTGGTGCCACCGAGAACTGGTTTGCTTATGTCTTGGCGCTGCTGTTCCTGCTGTTCCGTCCGCAGGGCCTGTTTGGCGAAAAGATCATCGAGAGGGTGTAGCCATGACCAAGTTCGTTGCCATCCTTAACGTGATCGCCTGGTCGGGGTTTTGGGCCTTTGGCTATCTCGCCCTGACCGCCGACGGGCTGAGTGACAAGCAAATCGTAATTGCGGCGCTGCTGGCCTTTGCTGGTTTCGTCGGGGGCATTCTGGCCTACATGAAACTGGTGCGTGCTGCGGAGGCGAGCGGTTATGCGCGCAAGTCCAACCAGCTTGATGCCGAAACGCGCAACCGCGCACATGCCAAGGGGGCAAGCTGAGCATGTTCTATCGTGAAGCCGGGGATTTCCATACCTCGTATGCCTCTGACAACCAGACTTTTCCGATCCGGTTCGATCGGTACCGATACTATGCGGTGCTTGTCATTGCCTTTCTGGTGGTGCCTTTCATCATCAACGATTACTGGGCCAACGCAATTCTGTTGCCGTTCCTGATCTATGCAATCGCGGCGATTGGGTTGAACATCCTGACCGGATATTGCGGGCAAGTCAGTCTGGGTACCGGTGGGTTCATGGCGGTGGGCGCCTATGCCTGCTATAAGCTGATGACCTCGTTCCCGGATGTCAGCATGTTCGTGCATGTGACTTTGGCAGGTGTCGTAACTGCGGGTGTCGGGGTCTTGTTCGGGCTGCCAAGTTTGCGGATCAAGGGGTTCTACCTAGCTGTCGCGACGCTGGCGGCGCAGTTCTTTCTTGTCTGGCTGTTCAACCGGGTGCCCTGGTTCTACAACTATTCTGCCTCTGGTCAGATCAGTGCACCCGAGCGCGAAGTTTTCGGCGTGCTGATTACCGGTGCGAGCGCGCCGGCCTGGGCCACCTATATGTTCTGTCTGATCTTTGTCACGTTCAGCGCCCTGATTGCGCGGAACCTGACGCGTGGTACGATGGGTCGCACATGGATGGCGATCCGCGACATGGACATCGCGGCCGAGATCATCGGGGTGAACCCGCTGAAGGCCAAGATGACGGCGTTTGCGGTCAGTTCCTTCTTTATCGGCATCTCCGGAGCGCTGTTCTTTTCGGTCTACCTTGGCGCGGTCGAGGTCGGCGAGGTGTTTGGCATCAACAAGTCGTTTCTCGTGCTGTTCATGGTGATTGTTGGCGGCCTGGGGTCGATATTCGGCTCCTTTGCCGGCGCGGCCTTTCTGGTGTTGCTGCCGGTTGTTCTCAAGGTTGTGGGCGTCGACATGTTCGGCTGGCCAACCGATATCGTTGCGCATCTTCAATTGGTCGTCGTCGGCGCGTTGATCGTGTTCTTTCTGATCGTCGAACCACACGGGCTGGCACAATTGTGGCGGCTGGCGAAGGAGAAGCTGAGGCTTTGGCCGTTCCCATACTAACGCAGGATTGGTGCACGCACCCATCTTACGGATCGACTGTCCCTGCGGGGACAGACACACCATCGGATAAGACCAACAGGGAGGAAACGAACCGATGAAATTGAAACTGACAACTCTGGCGCTTGGCGCCGTCATGGCCGCCGGGCCGGTGATGGCGGACCTTGTGTTCCCATCGTTGAGCTATCGCACCGGCCCCTATGCGGCGGGTGGCATTCCGTTCGCGGATGGCTATGCCGACTATTTCACGCTGTTGAACGAGCGCGATGGCGGCATCGGCGGCGAGACCATTCTCGTTCCCGAATGCGAGACGGCCTATAACACCGAAAAGGGCGTCGAATGCTATGAATCGCTGAAAGACGGCGGCGGGCTGGTTTATCAGCCGCTCTCGACCGGAATTACCTATCAGTTGATCCCAAAAGTGACCGTCGAAGACGTCCCGATGCTGACCTCGGGTCTGGGGCGAACCTCGGCCAAGAACGGCAACGTGTTCAGCCATGTGTTCAACTTTCCGGCCAACTACTGGGACGGCGCGTCGGTAGCGGTCAAATACATGTTGGACGAAGAAGGTGGTGACCTGAACGGCAAGAAGATCGCGCTGGTCTATCACAACTCTGCCTATGGCAAAGAACCGATCCGCACGCTTGAAGAACTGTCCAAGAAGCACGGTTTCGAACTGGTCCTGCTGCCGGTCGATCACCCTGGTCAGGAACAGAAATCTCAGTGGCTTCAGGTGCGTCGTGACCGTCCGGACTATGTGGTCATGTATGGCTGGGGCGTCATGAACCAGGTCGCGATCCAGGAAGCGGCCAACATTCGCTTTCCGATGGACAAGTTCATCGGCATCTGGTGGTCGGGTTCCGAAAACGACGTGTTGCCTGCCGGTGAAGCGGCCAACGGTTACAAGGCCCTTACCTTCCACAACGTCGGCAGCGACTATCCGCTGTACGACGATTTGCAGAAATTCGTCATCGAACCTGGAAAAGCAGCGGGTGCAGGCGACCAAGTCGGTACGGTTCTCTATAACCGAGGTCTCTATGCGGCGATGCTCGTGTCCGAAGCTGCCAAGACGGCACAGGAAATCCACGGAGTCGCCAACATCACTCCGGGCCAGATGCGTGACGGCATGGAAGCGTTGAAGATCACCGAGGAAAAGATGGCCGCGCTTGGTCTTCCAAACTTCGGTCCTGAATTCGAGGTGACCTGCGAAAACCACGGTGGCAACGGCTTTGTGGCTGTAACCCAGTGGGATGCGAATGCGAAGCAGTGGAACCTGATCAGCGAATTCGTTCAGTCCGACCAAGACGTGGTTCAGCCACTTATCGACGAGGATTCTGCAGCGTTTGCCGCCGAAAACAACGTCGCGCCGAACTGCGAATAATCGAATAACGCTCGGCGGCGGCTTTGGTCGCCGTCGGGTCATCACAAGATTTGCCGGAAAGACACCCCATGCTGGACGCTGCCAAACCTACGGACGTGCAGGCCGAGACCCTGCTGGAAGTCAACAATATCGAGGTGATCTACAATCACGTGATCCTCGTGCTCAAGGGCGTCAGCCTGAAGGTGCCCAAGGGCGGTATCACTGCGTTGCTGGGCGGGAACGGCGCTGGCAAGACCACGACGTTGAAGGCGATCAGCAATCTTTTGCATTCCGAGCGTGGCGAAGTGACCAAGGGCTCTATCGTGTATCGCGGAGACCGGGTGCAGGATCTGGACCCTGCCGAGTTGGTCAAGCGCGGCGTGATTCAGGTGATGGAAGGCCGTCATTGTTTTGAGCATTTGACGGTCGAGGAAAACCTGCTGACCGGATTCTATACCCGCAATCAGGGCCGCGGCGAGATGATGGCCGATCTGGAAAAGGTCTATCAGTATTTTCCGCGCTTGCGCGAACGCCGCAAGAGTCAGGCCGGTTACACATCCGGTGGCGAACAACAAATGGTGGCAATCGGACGTGCGCTGATGGCCGGACCCGAGACCATCTTGCTAGACGAGCCCTCGATGGGTCTTGCGCCGCAGTTGGTCGAAGAGATTTTCGGGATCGTAAAAGATCTCAACGAAAAGGAAGGCGTGTCCTTCCTGCTGGCGGAACAGAATACCAACGTCGCACTGCGCTTTGCGCATCATGGCTATATCCTCGAATCCGGACGTGTGGTGATGGACGGCCCTGCCGCCGAACTTCGCGAAAATCCGGACGTCAAGGAATTCTATCTCGGCATGTCGGATGAAGGGCGTAAATCGTTTCGCGATGTGCGTTCTTACCGTCGCCGCAAGCGTTGGCTGAGTTGATGGCAGGCCTGCTGCCACCCATCCCCATTTTTACCGCAGGTCTTCTTTTGGCGTGGCTCCGCCCGCCGACCCGCACTTAACGTCAGAGGACACGAGGGCGAAATGTCATCATCTTTCTACGACGAGCTTGAAACCCGCAGCGCCGACCAGAGAGCCGAAGATCTGGCGCGGGCGCTGCCGTTGCAGATTGCCCGAGCTCAGACGCTAACAGGCTATGCCGCATCTCTTGGGCAGATTGACGCAAATGCGATTACGAATGCCGACGCGCTTGCGGCATTGCCAGTGTTGCGCAAATCAGAGCTGGGCAAGGCGCAATCGGCCAACCCGCCATTCGGTGGCTTTGCGGCGAAACCGGCGTCGGGCTATGCTCATGTGTTCCAGTCGCCCGGCCCGATTTATGAACCGGGTGGCGTCGATCATGATTGGTGGCGATTTGGCCGGGTGCTGCATGCCGTGGGCATCGGTGCGGGCGACATCGTGCAGAACTGTTTTGGATATCATCTGACGCCCGCAGGGATGCTTTTTGAAAGCGGCGCGCGTGCTGTCGGCGCGGCAGTATTGCCCGCCGGAACCGGGCAGACCGAACTGCAGGTCACGGCGGCGCGAGACGTCGGTACAACGGCCTATGCGGGGACGCCCGATTACCTAAAGGTGATCCTCGATAAAGCCGACAGCATGGGCGTGGCGCTTGGGATCACCAAGGCGACAGTCGGCGGCGGCGCATTGTTCCCCAGCCTGCGTGCGGAATATGCCGACCGTGGCATCCTGTGTCTGCAAAGTTACGGCACGGCGGATCTGGGCAACATCGCCTATGAGAGCGCCGCGATGGAGGGAATGATCGTCGACGAACAGGTCATCGTCGAGATTGTCATCCCCGGAACCGGCACGCCGGTTGCGCCGGGTGAGGTTGGTGAGGTGGTGGTGACCACGTTGAACCCCGACTATCCGCTGATCCGGTTTGCGACTGGCGATCTGAGCGCAGTGATGGCGGGCCAAAGTCCCTGTGGACGCACGAACATGCGGATCAAGGGTTGGATGGGACGTGCCGACCAGACCACCAAGATCAAAGGCATGTTCATTCGCCCCGAGCAGGTCGCCGCATTGGTCGAACGGCACGCTGAGATCGTCAAGGCACGGGTCGTTGCCAGCCGCGAGGGTGAGATGGACGCGATGACCGTCATGATCGAGGCCGCCGGGGGTGATGCCAGCGCCTATGCCAAGACCGTGGCAGATGTGCTCAAGCTTAAGGGTGCAATCGACGTTGTTGCGCCCGGCAGCTTGCCAAAGGATGGTCTGGTGATCGAGGATCAGCGAAGCTACGACTAGGGTCTACGCCTGCCTGTGAGGGTTCCGGAGCAACGCAATGCTGTCGCAGTTTTGCGGTTTCGGGCTGGAAAACCCGACGCAATTGATCGAATAAGGGACAGGAGGGTACCTGCCCCCCTGTTTTGTCACGTGAGGTAAAGGCCCCCGCAATGTCCGAAGCCATCGAGCTGGCCGCAAATGGCAAGCGGCGACGCAGACATGGTGGTGCCGGGCCGCTTGCCGGACTCGCCTATACCGTAGCGGCGGTTTGCCTGCTCCCGATGCTGGCGGTCGTATTGGCGGCGGTCACGGGTGGCACCGACACGGTTTCCCATTTGCTGGATACTGTCCTGCCGCGATACGTTGGCTCGACACTCGCGCTTGTGACGTTGGTCGCTGCTGGCACCTTTGCGCTTGGTGTCGGGGCGGCCTGGTTGGTGACGATGACACGGTTTCCAGGGGTGCGGATCCTCGAAATCATGCTGGTGCTGCCGCTGGCGTTTCCGGCCTATGTGCTCGCATACGCCTATACCTATTTGCTGGATCACCCGGGGATCGTGCAATCGACTTTGCGTGACGTGACCGGCTGGGGGCCACGTGATTATTGGTTTCCCGAAATTCGTTCGCTCTGGGGCGCAGCCGCCATGCTGGTGCTGGTGTTCTATCCCTACGTCTACCTTCTTGCACGCGCCGCGTTTCTCCAACAAAGCTCGGCCGCGTTTCTCGCGGCGCGGACGCTTGGCAAGAGCGCATGGGCGGCATTCTGGACCGTAAGCCTGCCAATGGCGCGCCCTGCGATTGCGGCGGGTGTGTTGCTGGCGGTGATGGAAACGATCGCCGATTTCGGCACGGTGGCTTATTTCAGCGTGCAAACCTTTGCGACCGGTATCTACACAAGCTGGTTTTCGATGGCGGATCGAGCGGCAGCTGCCCAGCTTGCGCTGTGCCTGCTGAGTTTCGCCCTGCTTCTCGCTGTAACCGAACGGTTGCAGCGAGGACGCGCAAAGTACCACGAGGCGGGTAAGCGCCAGATGGCAATGGAGCCTGCGCAGCTGCGCGGTTGGCGGGCGGCGCTGGCGATGTTGCTGTGCGTAATTCCGGTGGTCCTGGGCTGTGTTTTGCCTGCGATCGTGCTGTTTGTGATGGGTTTGGGTGGGGAACAGGATCTGCTCAGCCGTCGGTACATCGGATTTATCCAGAATTCGATCACGCTGGCCGGGACAGCGGCGGTCGTGACCTTAATGGCGGCGATCACAGTCGGGTTCTTTCAGCGGCTCCGTCCGGGCCGTGGTTCGGCCACGGCCGGCTATGTCGCGCGGCTGGGTTATGCGGTGCCGGGCGGCGTGATTGCGGTGGGTCTGATGGTGCCGTTTGCGGCCTTTGACAACGCGTTGGATGCCTGGATGCGGGCGACGTTTGGCATCTCGACCGGTCTCTTGGTCACAGGGTCGATCTGGTTGCTCGTTGCGGCCTACATGGTGCGGTTCCTGGCGGCGGCGCTCGGTGCATATGAGGGCGGGCAAAGCACGGTTCACGCCAACATGGATGCGGCCTCGCGATCCCTTGGCGAAACGCCGCTGGGCACGTTGCGGCGGGTGCATCTGCCGATCCTGACGCCGAGCTTGCTTACGGCGCTGCTGATCGTTTTCGTGGACGTGATGAAGGAGTTGCCTGCAACCTTGATCATGCGACCATTCAACTATGATACGCTGGCCGTTCAGGCCTATCGTCTGGCCAGCGATGAACGATTGGAAGGCGCTGCGGTGCCTTCGCTGGTGATCGTGGCCGTGGGATTGTTGCCGGTGATCCTGATCTGCCGGCAGGTCGGGCGAAACCGCTAGGCAACGAGCATCACAGGTTTCAACGCATTAGATTGTGGGCCCCATATCAAGTTAAAGCCCTGACGCAGAAAAACGGCGCCCTTTTGCAAGGGCGCCGTGTCTGGCGTTCTGAAGTAAAATCTGGACTCTATTTTGCGTATTCGAGTTTGATCGAACCAAAGCCCGCTGCAACGTTGAGGCCCTTTTGCGTTTGTACGCTGATCGGCTGAAGCGTGAATTGGTTTCCGGCGCTGACGAGAACGTTGGCACCGACGCCGCCTGCAACGGTTGCTTCGGCCTTGACGCCATCATAGCTCCCGGCCAGCGCACCGACTTCGTTGTCACCCGAAGGTGCCAGAACCGCCCAGGTGATGTGGCTGTCTTTGGTCACGCCGATATCAACACCGATGGTCAGAACGCGACCGGTATAGTTTTCGACGGTTCCGTCATTTTTTGTGAAAACGCAGGTCATGTCTTTCTTGGAGCCGAGCAACATGCCGACGCCGCCCTCGACATCGCATTTCAGAACACCTTGCTGGGTGTTTTCATTCGCAAGTGCCGATGTGGCAAGCGATAGGACGATGGCGCTGCTGGCGAGTCCGGTCTTCAGCATGGCGGTCGAGATTTTCATGGTGATGTCCCCATTGATTGAGATCTGAGATCTAGTATTGGCGCGCTTTGGCGCCTGGCGCCTTGATATGGCGCAAACGGACTGGAAACAACTTTGTAGAGTGTTGAATTCGGACTTTTCCCGCGATCAATTTTGCAATGTTCAGAGAATGCTTCATGCGCACCACCAGGTTTCTATTTCATCCCTGCTGATACGGGCAGCCGGTCCGAGACCGACCAGCGTGGTGCGGTCGGTTTGGACACGTTTGGCTTTGACGAATTGGCCCACGACGTGGACTTCGTATCCGCCATCATCTGTCTGAATGAATCCCTTGAGACGGTAGAGCCCATGCGGGCGATTGGCGAGTTTGTCGCCCATGGCCCTGCGGTCGAGAACCATGTCGCTGTCATGCTGCCAGTTTGCATAGGCCGGGTGCGGGGCGGTACTGCGGCCTTGAGGCAGAGGCACGATATCAAACAGAAGCGGGGCGAGGGGGGTGTCGTCCAGCACCGCGGGTGATCGCGCGCGCATCGTGGCGAGTCGGTCAAGAAGGGCAGGCGCCGCGGCGTCAGTTTTGGTCAGCAGCACCAGATCGGCCGCAGATATCTGTTGTGTGACCTGCGGGGCAATCAAGTGATCGTTGAGCAGACCCTCGATATTCTGTGCATCGACCAATGTGATGATCCCGGCATAGCTGAGTTCCGGTTCCGCGATGGCGGCGCTGGCAATCGCCGCCGGGTCAGCAATACCGCTGGCCTCGATGATCAGGTGATCGGGCCGGTCGTCCCGGTCGAGGACATCGTTAAGCGCCATGGTCAAATCTGTGCCCATGGTGCAGCAGACACAGCCATTGGTCAGGGCGATCGTGTCATCGCCCCGCGTCTTGATCAGCGCCTTGTCGATGTTGATCGCGCCAAAATCGTTTACAATGACCATCAGGCGTATCCCGTGATCCTCGGCAAGAAGTCGGTTGATCAGCGTGGTCTTGCCCGCGCCGAGATAGCCGCTGACAATGGTGAGGGGCAGCGACGCAGTCATGATTGGCGTACCTTGCTGGCACGCTGGAAATCTGCACCGTCCCGAACGGCGGAAATCACTGTGATCGTGGTGATGGTTGTAAACTCTGACATTGGCCCCTCCTGACTACCGCAGCCCTAGCGCAGCGGCGTGGCGAGGCAAACCGGAAATCGTCATCGGACGCTATGCCAAAGTGAACGGGAGACTGGCAGAGCGAGTCAGACCGCTTGCTTGGTTTGCATCAGTGCAAGGTCGTGGGTCGTGAATTGGATACAGCAGTCATCGTCAATATGGGTGCGTGGCCCCAAAAGGATTGAGCCGCTGCCATTGAGGAGCGTGGCGCGACGGTGCAGCGCCACTTCGCTGCCATTGGCCATGCGGATCAGGCTTCCGGAACTGCTGTGATCGGTGAACTCGAGTTGTCCACGGCGGATAGACAAGGCGGCGTGCTTGCGCGAAACCCATGCCGGTTTCAGGACAATATCGCAATCCGCAGACCGCCCTATCGTCAGGCTTTCGCCTTCGCTGATCTGCCAAGTTTTGCCGTTTAATTGCAAATCGGCCAGTTCAGTACCTCGGGCACGTTCCTTGTTCGCGCCCCCAAATATCACGGTCTGTTCACTAAGTTCGGTCACCGAACAGGAATAGACGCGCGTCGGGTTGGCCTTGCCGCGCAACTGGATCTCTCCGATCATCAGCAATCGGGCTTTGCTTTCGGGCGTCAGGTCATCATACCCACGGTCGCCCACAAGGATCTCGCCGGGCTTGGCCAGCGATGACAGTCGCGCCGCCGTGTTGACCGCGCTGCCGTAAATGTCGTTCTCGTGATTGAGAATCTCGCCGAAATAGGTGCCGACATGCACCGACAGCCCTGCTGGCCAGCTTTCATTGAGCATCGCCCATGCGGCCTGAAACGCCTGTTCGGACGATTCAAAAAAGCTGAGAACGTCGTCACCCTGAGATTTGACGCATTTGCCCCCGGTGGATTCGATAATCTGCCGCATCCGCGCCAGTACCTTGCTGACCTGCTCAAGCGCGGTTTGATTGCTTGCGGTTTCGTACAGTTGGGTACTGCCGGTAATGTCAGATATCAGAACACAGGCAAGAGGCATCTGGAGGAGATCCTGATCTAGTCTAAAGTGGTACGGGCCTTGCCCGCAGGGAATTCGAAGTCGATTTGTAACTCGTCAACTCTGCGCAATTTGCCACAGTTTGTGGCTGCTCCGTATACGGGTCTTCCATACCTTATTTTGACAGAACTGCTCGAAAGAATCCATGCATGAGGCAGATTCTGGCAGAACTCGCAAAGAAAACGGGCGCAAGGTTGACCCTTGCACCCGCCACTGCTCGCAAGGGTTGTGCGAGGTTACTTCCAGTTCACCTCGTTAAAGATTCGCTGGGCCGCAGGGATGTTCTCGGCCACATCCGACAGGTCGATATCGTCGGGCTTGAAAAAGCCGAGCGCGGCAATCGCTGGCGACAGGCCCACACCGGGAACGGCGGGATATTCATCGTTGCCAGCCGAGAAATACTCCTGTGCCTGATCGCTCGCCAGGTATTCAAGGAACTTGACGGCGTTGTCGTGGTTGGGGGCATTGGCTGCGATACCGCCGCCCGACAGGTTCATATGCGCGCCTTCCGCATCCTGCGACGGGAACACCCAGCCGATCATGTCGCGTTCGGCGGACAGGCCGTCCACGTCTTTGCGGATCGAACGGGCAAAGTAATAGGTATTGGCAACGGCGATGTCGCATTCACCCGACACGATTCCCCGCAGCTGGTCGGTGTCGCCGCCCTGTGGCTCGCGTGCCATGTTGTCGACGACGCCCTGTGCCCATGCCTTGGCCGTTTCCTCGTCGGTGTGGGTGATGATCGAGGCCAACAGGGTCTGGTTGTATGTGTTCGAAGACGAGCGGATACACACAAGGCCCTTGTACTTTGGATCGGCCAGATCGGCATAAGTCAGAGGAGGCTCGGTCACGTCGGCCTTGTCATAGTAGATGATGCGCGAGCGTTGCGAAAAACCGAACCATTGGTTGTCGGCATCCTGAAGATAGCCGGGAACGCGCGCTTCGAGCACGGCGCTGTCGGTTGGCTGCAGCACACCGGCGTCCTTGGCCCGCTTGAGCCGCGATGTATCCACAGTCAGCAGCACGTCGGCAGGGGAATTTGCACCTTCGGCCTGCATCCGGGCGATCAGTTCGTCGGCCTTGCCTTCGATGCGGTTGATGGTGATGCCGGTGGATTCTTCAAAATCGGAATACAGCCGTTCGTCTGTATCATAGTGACGGGAGGAATAGAGGTTCAGCTCGCCGTCAGCGCTGGCTGTGCTGGCCATTGTGGCGAGCAGGGCGGCCGTGATGCAGGTGGATGATTTCAGCATGAAGCAATTTCCTGTCAGATTGTACTCGGTTTCGGGCTGTTCCCGACTGAATTAGTCAATTAAAGAATTTGAGACGGGATGCAACCAGTTTCCGAGTGAAATACTCGGATTTTGTTTGTCTCTCGGTCGCAACGGCCTGCATCCCGCCGCTTACATGATGTTTACGATTGGTAATGCTGCGCCTTTGTGCTCAGATTGAATTCTGAGGCAGACTTGGTGGTGAACATGAAAATTGTGGTGATGGGTGCGGGCGTAATTGGGGTGACGACGGCATATTATCTGGCGCGCGCCGGAGCCGAAGTCGTTGTTCTGGACCGTCAGGCCGGACCGGGGCTTGAGACGAGTTATGCCAATGCCGGAGAACTGTCTTATGGCATGACCTCTCCCTGGGCGGCACCGGGCGTGCCGGTCAAGGCGATAAAGTGGCTGTTCATGAAGCGCCGACCGCTGTTTATCTGGCCGTTGATCAGCCCGACCATGTGGAAATGGTGCGTTCAGATGCTGAGCAATTGCACCGATGAACGCTATCGGGTCAACAAGTCCCGGATGGTGCGTGTTTCCAACTATAGCCGCGATGTGATGCCGGACCTGATTTCCGAGACAGGGATCGAATATGACGGTCGGGCGCAAGGCACATTGCAGTTGTTCCGCACGGCCAAGCAGATGAAAGGTTCACGCGCCGATCAGGAGATTCTTGCCGAATTTGACAGCCCGTTCGAAGAATTGGGGCGGGATGCCTGTATCGAGGTTGAACCGGCGCTCGCCGAAGTACGTAACAAATTCGTCGGCGGGTTGCGTTTGACTGCGGACCGAACCGGGGATTGTCGGTTGTTCACCATCGCGCTGGCCGAAAAGGCAGCGGAGTTGGGCGTGCAATTTCAGTACGGTCAGTCGATCCGCGCATCGCGTTGGAAAATGGCAAGGTGGTCGGTGTCGATACCGAGCTTGCAGGGCGGATCACAGGCGACAAATATGTCTGCGCTTTGGGCAGCTATGCGCCGGGACTGCTGAAACCCATTGGGATTCGGCTGCCGGTCTATCCGGTCAAAGGTTACTCTGTGACGCTGCCGGTGACGGATGATGCGATGGCGCCGCAATCGACCATCATGGATGAAACGCACAAGGTGGCCATTACCCGCCTTGGCGACCGCATCCGGGTCGCGGGCACTGCCGAGATCGCCGGGTATAGCAACCGTCTTGGCCCCCATGCGACGGATACCGTGAAACACGTGATTGGCGATCTGTTTCCCAAAGGGGGTGATCTGTCGCAGGCAGAAGGCTGGACCGGGCTGCGGCCGATGACACCGGATGGCACGCCCGTTCTGGGCGAAACCCGGTTTGACAATCTGTATCTGAATACCGGGCATGGAACGTTGGGCTGGACCATGGCCTGTGGGTCGGGCCGCGCCGTCGCCGATGTCGTGCTAGGCCAAAAGCCCGAGATCTCATTTGATGGCCTCACGGCGGCGCGCTATGGCTGAAATGTTTGTGATGCCCTGACGGGCGTAGCGCACAACAAAAAACCGCGTCTGAAAAGACGCGGTTTATTTTATTGCCTAGACAGTTCTTAGCCCTGACGGGCTTTGAACCGGCGCTGCGTCTTGTTGATCACGTAGACGCGGCCTTTGCGACGCACAACACGGCAATCACGATGCCGGTTCTTGAGCGAGCGGAGCGAGTTTCTGACCTTCATGGTCCTTCTCCTGTTCCTGCGGCGCGGGCCAGCGCCTCTGTTGCGGGTGCCCCGGAGATTTCCGGGACAGTGAATTCATGGTGGGCACTACAAGGTTCGAACTTGTGACCCCTTCGATGTCAACGAAGTGCTCTACCGCTGAGCTAAGCGCCCATGAATACCTGCGCGATCCCTGCCCCAAATAAATGGGGCGCGGAAACCCGCGCCGGTAGCGGGGTCTATAAAAGGAGTCGTCAGTGTGATCAAGGGCTTTTGGCAAGAGAGTTTTCCGGTTTATGTTGAAGTGCACGAGGAGACTCAATGGACCATCCGCCCTTTCATCTGACCGAACCGGAACAACGCCTGTCCAGCGTCGTATTTGCGTCGCCGCACAGTGCCGCTACCTATCCGCCCGAGTTCCTCAGCCAGAGTATTCTGGATCAGGTGGCGATTCGATCATCCGAAGATGCCTTTGTGCATGATCTGGTCGATTCAGCGCCGGAATTTGGAGCGCCTCTGCTGGTTGCAGGGGTGCCGCGCGCCTATGTGGATCTGAACCGCAGCCCGGACGAGCTTGACCCTGCGCTGATTCTCGGGGCCATCCGGCGAGGGCAGAACCCGCGCGTGGCTTCGGGTTTGGGGGTGATTCCGCGCGTGGTGTCAAACGGGCGGGCGATTTATGCTGGCAAGCTGACGATGGGTGAGGTGCGGTTCCGAATCGACCGGTATTGGCGGCCCTATCACAACGCGATCCAGCGATTGCTCGAATCGGCACATTTGAACTTTGGGCAGGCGATTCTCGTCGATTGCCATTCCATGCCGCATGAAGCGATGGATGGTGCGGCGCGTTCACGCGGTCACTCTCCGGAAATTGTGCTGGGTGACAGATTCGGGGCCGCGGCGGATGGCGAAATCGTCGACCGGATCGAAGCGGCCTTTGCTGCGGCTGGCTTGCGGGTTGCGCGAAATGCGCCGTTTGCAGGGGCGTATGTGGCGCAAGCCTATGGTCGACCGTCGCGCCGTCAGCACGCGGTGCAGATCGAAATCGACCGGGCGCTTTATATGGATGAACGACGTATTCGCCCGAACGCCGATTTTGATGCATTTCGCGCAATCATGCGCGGTGTGATCGCCGAGATCGCATCCATCGGGTATGACAGGGTTCCGCTGGCTGCGGAGTAGCGGGGCCGTGTCAGTGGCGAACCAAGTCGGACTGTAAAAGCGGCTGTTCGTTGGCGGCGTGGCGCTCTACCAGCTTTTTCTGGCGCCTGCCTGACGGGATCGGTCTGGCTGGGATTGGATCCGTCTCGGTTTCGTTGAGTTCAGGAAAAATCGCGTAGATTTCCTGCCTTGCCGCTTCCGAAACGGATTTGAGCGCTTCGCGTCCGAGATACAGGCTCTCGGTCGGGGCTGATTCGGCGAGAATCACTTCGTGCTTGGCAAACAGGAGGTGGAAGTATTCCAGAGTCTCGACCGTGTCGTCCGTATAGATGCCGGGCAGCGCGGTAAGTTTGATTGCCGGGATCAGAACCTCGTTGGCACCGAACATGCGTTCAACGATTTTCGAAGCGACCAGCATGCGATGCTGACGCGACACCAGAAGGTCACGATGAGGCAACCCATTGCCCAAAGCCCCCGCACAAATGCGGACCGGGCGCAGCTTAGGGTAGGCGCGAAGTTCGTTCGTCGAAATCGAACGACTCATTACTGAACGCAGCACCAACGGCGTTCCATCACTATCGTTAACCATGTCGCCGGGTCGAAGATCCTGAACCTTGCGCTGCCCGCTTGGCGTTGAGATCAGCGTATCGTTCACGAAACAGGGCGGTGCGAGGTCAGCGATCGGAATCGGCGACTGGCTGGGGACGCCGGTTGCGACGCTGATAATTGCATCCTGCAATACACTGCCGTCGGTCGGCGTAAATACCTGCGTACCGTTGGCAAGATAGAACGTTGCGCCGGTAATGGTAACAGGAGCGCCATCGATCACGACCGTTACGGTATCGCCCAGATAGGTTTCGGTAATATCAATGCCATTAATACTGTCACCGCCGGACCCGGTCAGGAATCCGTCGTCGTTCTGATCTATGATGTCATAGACACTGACAGTCAGAAGCGTTCCCGTGCCGGGCGGGGCAAAGGGGTCAAGCGTCCAAAATTGATCTGTATAGGTTGTGGGCATAGGTCATCGACATGTTTGCTGGTACGTACACCTATGAGGTACAGCATAGTGCGGAGAAAAGTAAGCCATTGTAAAAAATGGTTAAGAAAAATGGTGTCGTCTTGGTCACTTTGGCCCGATCCATGGGCAGTAAGTGTCGCATAAGTTGATCGGTTGCGTACCGCATGGGTCCTGTCAGAGTGTCGAAATCTCATTCAGTCTTGGTGAAATCCCCGCGCCAGCTGTCTTTTAAGCGTTGGGCTGCGCATCTAAATGCCAGAGAATAGACAATGGGCTTTCGGATAAAACTCCAAATGCAGGATGATTGTCTTGCCTATTGAATATGCTTCAAAGAAAAAATTGTGGAATAGCTATCCATAAACCCGACCAATATTCAGCACATCTCGAATCAGGGCAGGGCCAAATTCAGCCTTGGCCACGACATGGCGCACCCCTGCCTTATTGGCCTTGTGCCATATGAAGGGCGAAGGCCAATCCGTTGCGAGGATGATCGGTATGGTGCGAAATCGTGCGTGTTGAGACAGTTCAAGCGCCAGTTCGACGCCCCGGCCATCCGGAAGAGTGTTTTCCATCAAGATGAGCGATATCGGGAACCGCATCAGGGCGAGCCGGGCATCCTGTAGCGTATTCGTTATCTGAACCCTGATGTCCTTTTGGGCGTAACACACCGCTCGCGTCAACATCTGCTGATCGTGTGCGCTGTCTTCGACGATCAGGCACCTCTGGGTTGTTTCTGGTTCGATCCGGCATTGCATATCAACAGTCCCCACGGTTGTGCGCAGCCAGTTTGGCGCGCAACCGTTAAAGATCCGTTGGTGGCTGTCGTGGCAGCGGATTGGTGGCCTTGTTATAGGCCCGCCAATCGTTGATTTCCGGATAGTAAATCTGTCGCCAGCGTCTGACGCGCGGGTTCATGACGCGTCGCCACAATGGTGGAATCATCGCCGCGATCGTCATCACAGGATAACCAAAGGGCAGCTGTGGCGCCTGCGCTGTTCCATATGTTTGCAGCAGTGGAAACCGACGGTCGGGTTTATAGTGGTGATCAGAATGGCGCTGCAAATTGATCAGCAGACGGTTAGAGGCCTTTTGCGCGGCGTTCCATGAATGCCGGGGCTTCACATGCTCGTACTTTCCGTTGCCCAGATGCTTGCGTGTCAGCCCGTAGTGTTCGACGTAGTTCACCAGTTCCAATTGCCAGATCGCTACTCCGGCCTGCATCAGGAACAATCCAACGCCGGCCCATCCCCCGAGCAGAAACGCGAGCACCAGCATGCCTGCCTGCAAAGCCCAATATCTGAAGAACGGATTTGACAGATCGGTCCATGGCCGGTCCTTGCGGGCCAGTTTTTCCCGCTCGGCTCGAAATGCAGACAGCAGACATTGTTTCAATACCCGGGGATAGAATCGATAAAAGCCCTCGTTGTATCGCGCGGTCACAGGATCACGAGGGGTGCCGACATAGCGGTGGTGCACCAGCAGATGTTCAGAGCGGAAATGGGAGTAGAGGACCATCGCGAGCAACAGATCGGCGAGCGTTCTTTCAAGGCGGCTTCGTTGATGCATCAGTTCGTGACTGTAGTTGATCCCGATGGTTCCGCTAATCACGCCGACGCCAAAGAACACCATCAGCTTTTCTAGAACCGAAAGATGATCGGCGTCGCTCACGTACCAGATCAGACCGAACAGGGTCACAAACTGGACCGGGACCCAGACAATCGTGAGGGTGCTGTACCAGATCAGATCCGCTTCGGGTGTTTGTGGAACGGCGTTTTCGAGATCAAGCCCGGTCAACGCGTCCAGGCCCGCAAACACGTACCAAGAGGCCAGTGGCAACAGCAGGACGGTCCAGCCGCCATATGTGGCGCTGACCCACGCGATGGGAATCAGCAGGAACGAGGTCCAGAAGGGCAGGGCCGTTTGCCAGCGTTTCAGGGTTGCGTTGGGTATCATCGGGTTGTCCGTGTTGCCTTGTCCATGCTGTGTCACGCGCCATGCCAGAGGTCAAAAGCCTTGCGCATGACGGTGGGCAGATCAGAGGGGCGGAAATCGGCGACTGCAACAAAGGCCCCCTGATTGGGTGTCGTTTCATTGGCAACCTGAGCATATCGGACCGTCAGGATCAGATGGAAATGCGTGAAGGTGTGCCGCACTTCGGCCGGCAGGGTGACCCAGTCGGCGTTTAGGGGGGGTGCTTCTACAGCGACCTCGCCCCAGTCTGATCCGGGCCAGCCGAGCATGCCGCCCAGCAATCCTTTGTCCGGACGTCGCTCGAGCAACCACGCACCGTCGGACCGGCGCGCCAGATAGATTATGCCACGACGGGTGGGTTTGGGCATTTTCGGAATTTTCTTGGGCAATTCGCTTGCTGTACCAGCGAGCCGTGCGGCGCAGGGCTCGCGCAGAGGGCAAATGCCGCAGGCGGGAGATTTTGGTGTGCAGATCGTCGCGCCCAGATCCATGACCGCCTGCGCATAATCGCCGGGGCGATGTTGGGGCGTCTGCTTTGTCGCGCAGTCGTGCAACATAGGTTTGGCGGCGGGCAGCGGCGTGTGGATATCATGGAATCGCGCCATCACCCGTTCAACATTGCCATCCAGAACCGTCTCGGGCCGATCAAACGCAATCGCGGAAATCGCGGCGGCAGTATAGGGGCCGATGCCGGGCAAGGTGAGCAAGCCGTCATAGCTGTCGGGGAACTGACCGTTATGTTCCTGTGCCACCACACGCGCGCATTTCAGCAGGTTTCGTGCCCGTGCGTAATACCCAAGCCCTGCCCATTCGCCCATCACCGCACCATCTTCGGCGGCGGCGAGGTCGGCAACCGTGGGCCAACGTGCGGTAAAACGATGGAAATAGTCCTTTACGGCGGCAACGGTGGTCTGCTGCAGCATCACTTCGGACAACCACACGCGATAGGGATCAGGCACCTGCGCGTCACCCGGCGGAATTCGCCAGGGCAGATCGCGGGCGTTGCGATCATACCAGTGCAGCATGTCCGCCGCGATGCCCGTCCCGAATTCGGGTGCGATCATTTCTTCGTCACGCATTCTTTATGCCGATGGCCTCCGGTTTCGCTGGCACCTGCCTGCCTGCGCTTTACAATAGGCGCAAGCGAAACGGAAACCAGCCATGGCACAACGGAAATCAACAACCCGCGGCTTCAAGCGAACCGCCAGCGTTCTCAGCGACCCGATCCGCAAGGCCGGGGAGAGCCGTGGCTTTGCTGTGTCGCGCCTGTTGACTCATTGGGCCGAGATTGCGGGCCCGGAGATTTCCAGCATCGCGCGGCCGGTGAACGTGACCTATGGCCGGGGCGGTTTTGGCGCGACGCTGACGTTGCTGAGCACCGGTGCGCAGGCGCCGATGCTGGAGATGCAAAAGGAACCGCTGCGCGCCAAAGTAAACGCGGTTTATGGTTATAACGCGATCAGCCGGGTGCGGATTACCCAGACCGCCGCCACCGGGTTTGCCGAAGGTCAGGCCCAGTTCGAATCGCAAAAGCCCGCCAGCCAAACAGAGCTGGCCCCCGAAATTCTAGCCAGCGCCACACAGGCAGCCAGCCCGATTGAAAACGACGACTTGCGTCAAGCCCTTGAACAGCTTGGTCGCAACGTCCTAAGCAAGCCCAAACACTAAGAAAGAGGTTCTCATGACCCGATCCAAGGCGATTTTCGGCGCGGCGGCCCTGTTGGCTGTCGGAGTGGTATTTTACGCAGGCCAGCGCGGCCCGATTGTCACTGACTCGTTCATTGGCGCCGCCAACGCACAGGATGCCGCCGAAGTCGACACATCGACCATCGTAGAAATGGTTCAGGGGGCCGAGGACGCGCCGATCACCATGATCGAATATGCGTCGTTCACCTGCCCGCATTGCGCAGCGTTCCATCAAGGTACCTATCAGGAGATCAAGAAAAATTACATCGACACAGGGAAGGTCAAACTGATCTACCGCGAAGTCTATTTTGACAAATACGGTCTGTGGGCGTCGATGGTGGCACGTTGCGGCGGACCCGAGAAGTTCTTTGGCATCTCCGATCTGATTTACAAAGGGCAGTCGGATTGGTCCAAACTTGGCAGCGCACCTGAAATCGTGAATGAGTTTCGCAAGATCGGACGACTGGCCGGGATCGGTGAAGAGGAACTGGACGTGTGCCTGCAAGATGGCGAAAACGCTCAGACGCTGGTCGCTTGGTATCAAGAAAACGCCGAAGCAGACGAGGTCACAGGCACACCGTCTTTCGTGATCAACGGCGAAAAGGTCGCGAACCAGAGCTATGCCGAGTTTGCCAAGCTGTTTGATGCCGAGCTCGCCGACTGATGGCTGCACCGCTGGCCGGTTTAAAGGTCGTTGAACTGGCCCGCATATTGGCCGGCCCCTGGGCCGGTCAGACGCTCTCGGACCTCGGGGCCGAGGTCATCAAGGTGGAATCGCCCAATGGTGACGATACCCGCGCTTGGGGTCCGCCCTTTATCACGCGCGATGACGACGAAAGCGCCGCCTATTTTCATTCGACCAATCGAGGCAAGGCGTCGATAACGGTTGATTTCTCCACACCTGCCGGTCAGGCACAACTGCGTGACATGATCCGCGATGCGGATGTGTTTATCGAGAACTTCAAGGTTGGCGGGCTGGCCAAATACGGGCTGGACTATGACAGCCTGTCCGCGATCAACCCACGTCTGATCTATTGCTCGGTGACCGGCTTTGGCCAGACCGGACCCTATGCCCATCGTGCTGGGTATGATTTCATCATTCAGGGCATGTCCGGCCTGATGTCGATCACCGGCGAACCGGATGGACAGCCACAGAAATCCGGTGTTGCGATTACTGATATCTTTACCGGCGTCTATTCGGTCACAGGTATTCTCGCGGCATTGCATCAGCGGCAGAGCACCGGGCGGGGCCAGCACATTGATATGGCGTTGCTGGATGTGGCGGTTTCGGTCACGGCCAATCAGGCTTTGAACTATCTGACGACCGGCGACGCGCCACAGCGGATGGGCAATGGCCATGTGAATCTGACGCCGTATCAGGCCTTTGACTGTGCGGACGGGCACATCATCATCGCCACCGGCAATGATGCGCAATATCAGCGCCTGTGTCGCCTGCTTGGGTTGGAAGATATGGCCGAGGCACCAGAATTCTTGCGCAACAAGAACCGTTTGGCCAATCGCCGGGTGATGATTGCCCGTTTGAATGGTGCAACTGCGGGCTGGAGCAAGGCCGATCTGCTGGCGGGTTGCGAGGCGCAGGGAATCCCGGCCGGTCCGATCAACGATCTGGCAGATGTCATGGCCGATCCGCAGATCATCGCGCGCGGTATGCAGATCGAACTCGACGGCGTGCCAGGCATTCGTGCGCCGTTCCGATTTTCGGATGCTGACCTTGCCCTGCACCGCCCTGCGCCGAAACTGGGCGAAGACAACCCGAGTTGATCCGTTTGTCGATCGGTTCAGGCGTTTTTGACGATAAGAAACACCCGTGCCGCACCGTCTTCGGCGACGATCGCATGATCGATATCCGCAGCATAACGCCCGGTATCGCCCGTATTCAGTACGTTCGACGCCGCGCCCGAAGTGACGCGGACCGAACCCTCCAGCACTGTCAGCTGTTCGCGCGCTCCTCGCGCGTGCGGTTGGCTACGTAACGCACCACCGGACATGAACGTGATGTCGTAGACTTCGTGCCCGCCGGCCTCTTCGGGGGGTGACAGGATCCGGATGCGACATCCTTGCCCCATGTTGTCGATGCTAGGCACGTCGCTGGCACGCAGCAGATCAATCTGATCGTTCGCGGCCTCGGCATCCAACAACCCGGCGAAATCCACTTGCAGGGCGCGGGTGAGATTCCAGAGTGTCGCGATTGTCGGGCTGCTTTCCCCGCGTTCGATCTGGCTGACCATCGAGCGGGAAACGCCCGACAGGTTCGACACTGCTTCTAGTGACAAGCCTTGCTCCCGCCGCGCCTCTTTCAGTCGCGCGGGCAGCAATGTCAGGATATCGTCCACGTTTTCCGCCATGACGGATTCATTCAGTGTTCGGGCGAGGCTTGTCAATACGGTTCGATCTCATTTGGCATTGATGGCTGCGCTATGCCGCATTGCAGCGGTCAGGGATCGGTGTACGACTGTATACGATTGTCACCCTGGGATTCGTGTTTACGCAGTGGGTTATCGCTGCATCGCGAATGGGATAGAGGCCAAAGGAGAAGGAACTGACATGACTGATATTGTAATTCTGGACGGTGCACGTACCGCAATCGGGACTTTTGGCGGCGCACTTGCCAGCACCGCGCCAATCGATCTGGCCACTGTCGCCAGCGAGGCGGCGCTTGAGAGAGCCGGTGTTGAAGCCGCCCAGATCGGAAATGTCGTTTTTGGCCACGTGATCAATACCGAACCTCGCGACATGTATCTGTCGCGCGTGGCCGCGATGCAGGCGGGTGTGCCCGAAGGAACACCGGCGATGAACGTCAACCGCCTCTGCGGATCGGGTGCCCAGGCGATCGTGTCTGCTGTGCAATCTCTGATGCTGGGTGACGCGGAATTCGCGCTGGCCGGTGGTGCCGAGAGCATGTCGCGCAGCCCGTTCATCGTGCCTCAACAACGTTGGGGCGCCAAGATGGGCGATGTCATGACGCTGGACATGATGCTGGGTGCACTGAACTGTCCGTTTGGCACGGGGCATATGGGAGTCACCGCCGAGAACGTCGCCTCCGAACATCAGATCAGCCGCGAGGCACAGGATGAATTTGCGCTGGTCAGCCAGCAGCGCGCCGCGAAAGCGATTGAAGACGGCCTGTACGAGAGCCAGATCGCCCCGGTTCAGGTCAAGGTTCGCCGCGATATGGTCGATTTCAAGGTCGACGAACATCCCAAACCAACGACCATTGAAGCGCTCGCCGGATTGCGCACCGTGTTCAAGAAGGACGGCAGTGTTACGGCAGGTAACGCAAGCGGGATCAACGATGGTGCTGGGGCAGTTGTGCTGGCGACCGCCGATGCGGCCGAGAAGGCGGGTCTTAAACCAAAGGCGCGCGTCCTTGGATATGCCCACGCGGGCGTTCGCCCCGAAGTCATGGGGATCGGTCCGATCCCGGCGGTGCAAAATCTGTTGAAACGCACCGGATTGCGTGTGGAAGATTTCGATGTCATCGAAAGCAACGAAGCCTTTGCGGCACAGGCGTTGGCCGTGAATCAGGAGCTTGGGCTGGATGCATCGAAGGTGAACCCCAACGGCGGCGCGATCGCACTGGGTCATCCAGTCGGCGCGACTGGTGCAATCATCACTATCAAGACGCTCTACGAACTTGAGCGGATTGGCGGCTCAAAGGGTCTGATCACCATGTGCATAGGTGGCGGTCAGGGTATCGCGCTGGCGATTGAACGGTTGTAAGCCAGTCAAGGCTGGGGGGCTGTCTGCCCCCCAGACCCCCCGAGGGTATTTTCCGCAAGAAAAATTCTGGTCGGATCAGGTCAGGGCGTCCAGCAGCAGCATAAATCCGCCTCCGACGATAAAGCCGACCACACTCGCAGTGAGCACGAGCGGCCAGATGGATTTCCGAGCCGGCTCCTGGTCTGCGGCCTGGCGAACAAGCGCTGCTTCTACCAGTCCGGGGAGCCGTGGTCCAAAGCGGGCGAGAACGCGCGCTGTTTTGCCAAGGTCGGAAACCACCGCGCGTGGCCCTATGGACTGCTTGATATAGTCTTCGACGACCGGGCGCGCGACCTCCCAGATATTGGTGTGGGGATTCAGTGATCGTGCGACGCCTTCAACCACCACCATTGTGCGTTGCAGCAGGATCAGTTCGGTGCGGGTTTCCATCCCGAAGCGTTCTGTCACTTCGAACAGGTAGCTGAGAAGCCGGCCCATGGAAATTTGCGTCGCGTCCATTCCGAAAATCGGCTCGCCGACAGCGCGCAGGGCACGCGCGAATTCATCGACGTCCTTATCCGCGGGCACATATCCGGCCTCGAAATGCACCTCGGCGACCCGTTTGTAGTCACGGCGGATGAAGCCAAAGAGGATTTCGGCATAAACTCGACGGGTGTATTCATCGATGTGGCCCATGATGCCAAAATCATAGGCGATGATGTCTCCGTTCGGTGCGACCTTGAGGTTCCCCTGATGCATATCGGCATGAAAATAGCCGTCGCGCAGGGCGTGCAGCAGGAACAAGCGCAACACCCGCTCGGCGAGTTCGCCACGGTTATGTCCGGCGGCATCAAGTGCGGCATTGTCGCCCAACGGCGCGCCGTCGGCCCATCCCAGCGTCATCACGCGTCTTGCCGAAAGGGCCCAGCGGATCGGCGGCAGGCAAAAACCTTCGTCATCGCGGGTGTTGGCCTCGAATTCTGATGCCGCAGAGCTTTCCAGTCGCAGATCAAGTTCGCCCCGTACGACGCCGTCAAAGTGTTCGATCACCTCCATCGGGCGCAAACGACGTGCGCCGGGGGCGAACAGATCGACGATGCGGGCCGCAAAGTAAAACGCGTCGATGTCCTTGCGGAAGGCGCGTTCAATGCCGGGGCGAAGAACCTTGACGGCGACATCTTCGCCGGTGTCGATCAGCTTGGCCTTGTGCACCTGCGCAATCGAGGCTGCGGCGATCGGTTCGCTGAACTCGGAAAACACCTCGGAAACCGGGTGACCCAATTCGCGTTCGACCTCGGCCTTGGCGGCCTCGATCGAAAACGGAGGGAGCTTGTCCTGCAGGACGCGCAATTGAACGGCAAGTTCATCACCCACGACGTCGGGCCGGGTCGACAGGACCTGACCGAACTTGATGTAGGCGGGACCAAGTGCGGTCAGCGCCCGTGTGGCGGGTGGCATGGCGGGGTCGCCCTTGTAGCCGAGCCACATGAAGGGTTTGCCAAGCGCGTGGGCAACAAATCGCAGCGCCCTAGGGGCCTCGAACGCATCGAGAACGACATTCATGGCGCCGGTGCGTTCCAGCGTGGCGCCTGTGCGGATCAGCCGGATGATATTGTGCGGTCCGCGCATGTCAGATTTTCCAGCCCGAATGCAGGGCGGCAATGCCCATGCTTAGGTTGCGGTACTTTGAGTTTTCAAACCCGGCCTGACGCACCATGGCCAAGAATGTGTCTTGATCGGGGAAATTTCGGATTGATTCGACCAGATACTGATAGCTGTCTCGATCTCCAGCGATCATCTGGCCCATGCGGGGAATGACGTTGAAGCTATAGAGATCATAGAGTTTTTGCAGCCCCTCGTTGGGGAGTTGGCTGAACTCCAGCACCATCAGGCGGCCACCTAGGCGCAGCACGCGAAAGGCTTCGTTCAGGGCTTGCTGGGGGACGGTCACGTTTCTGATGCCAAAGCTGATCGTATAGACATCAAAGCTGTTGTCTGGAAACGGCAGCGACATCGCATCCCCGGCAACCCAGTTCAGACTGTCGGCCATATCTGCGGCTTCGGCGCGCTTGCGGCCTTCGACAAGCATGGGTTCGGTCAGGTCCAGAACGGTCGCATGTCCTTGGCCTGCGCGTTTGAGAAAGCGGAACGATATGTCGCCGGTACCGCCCGCCACGTCGAGCAGGCGCTGGCCGGGACGCGGCGCAAGCCAATCCATCATCGCGTCTTTCCAAACCCGGTGGATGCCAACGCTCATGACATCGTTCATGATGTCGTATTTAGAAGCCACCGAGTTGAACACGCCCTGTACCCGGCCGGCCTTTTCGCCCTCGGGGATGGTCTCGCGCCCAAAATGGGTGGTTTTGTCGGTGTTGTCTGTCATCGGGTCTTGCCGCCTCAGTGTTTCGCCCTTGTTATAGGGCGCTGTGGGGCATGCACAATGCGGCCCCTTGATCAGAAAGGCACCAAATGCCCGAATTGCCAGAGGTCGAGACAGTGCGTCGCGGGCTTTTGCCCGCGATGGAGGGGCAGGTCATCGCGCGCGCGGAGGTGAACCGCCCTGATTTGCGCTGGCCGTTTCCAGCCCGGTTGGCCGAGCGCCTGACCGGACGCAGGGTGTTGCGGTTGCGCCGGCGATCCAAATATATCCTCGCCGATCTTGATAGCGGTGAGACATTGTTGATCCATCTTGGGATGTCGGGGCGCATGACCGTGTCTGGCGACCCGTTGGGTCGATTCGTGCGCGACCATCCGGCGGCACAGAAACATGACCATGTCGTGCTGCAAATGGATAACGGTGCACGGGTCACCTTTAACGACGCGCGCCGGTTTGGAGCGATGGATCTGCTGGATACTCAAACAGCCGAGCAGCACAAATTGCTGGCGGTGCTGGGGCCAGAGCCGCTGGGCAATGATTTCCACGAACAGATATTGATAGATGCGTTTCGTGGCCGGCAGAGTCCGGTCAAATCGGTCTTGCTGGATCAGAAGGTGGTCGCGGGGCTTGGCAATATTTATGTTTGCGAGGCGCTGTTTCGCGCCGCGTTGTCGCCACGTCGCAAGGCAGGCAAGATTGCCGCCGCGCGTGTCGGCGCATTGGTTCCGATCATCCGTCAGGTGCTTTCAGAGGCCATTGACGCGGGCGGATCGTCGTTGCGGGATTTCAGGCAAGCCGATGGCGAGCTTGGATATTTTCAGCATTCATTTGACGTGTATGGTCGCGAGGGAGAGCCTTGCCGCACAGTCGATTGCAACGGGCAGATCAGGCGAATCACGCAATCTGGACGGTCGTCCTTCTACTGTGCGCAATGCCAAAGATAGCTTGAAACGTGAAATCTGCGTGGTAAGGCTTCGAATCTGACCGGAACAACCGAAAGCGAAATCCATGGCCTTTGAGACGATCAACGTCGATGTTGATGATCACATTGCTCTGATCCGGTTAAACCGGCCGGATGCACTGAACGCTCTGAACACGCAGTTGCTGAAAGAGCTGTGCCAGGCGCTGGAAGACGCGGATGCCAACGAAAAGGTGCGTTGCATCATCGTCACCGGTTCCGACAAGGCGTTCGCGGCGGGTGCGGACATCAAGGAAATGTCTGAGATGGGCTTTGGTGACGTGTTCACCATCAACCTGTTTGCCGATGCCAACGATCGCATCTCCAAGATCCGAAAGCCGATCATTGCAGCCGTGGCAGGTTACGCTTTGGGCGGCGGGTGCGAATTGGCGATGGCGTGTGACTTTATCATCGCTGCTGATACGGCCAAATTTGGTCAGCCCGAAATCAACCTTGGTGTCATCGCCGGATTGGGCGGCACCCAGCGTCTGACCCGTTTCGTGGGCAAATCCAAATCCATGGACATGAACCTGACCGGTCGCTTCATGAACGCTGAAGAAGCCGAGCGCAGCGGGCTTGTCAGCCGTGTCGTTCCGGCCAAAAAGCTGATGGAAGAAGCCACCAGCGTGGCGGAGAAGATCACGGAAAAATCGAGGATTTCAGTTCTCGCCGCCAAGGAATCGGTTAACCGCAGCTATGAGACGACCCTTTCGGAAGGTCTGTTGTTCGAACGTCGCGTGTTCCATTCGATGTTCGCAACCGAAGATCAGAAAGAGGGCATGGCCGCCTTCCTCGAAAAGCGGCAGGCGCAGTTCCGCGATAAGTAAGCCTCACAGTGGCAGCTTGGTACATTACCGGTTGGCAAAGACGCCGAAACTGGGTAGGAGCCTCTGCTATACATGCGCGTGCGGCCCGCTCAGGCTAGAATCACACTGGTGGATCAGAATCCGGTTGGGGACTTGCATCGCGCAATTGAAATGAACCGAAACCGAACAAAGGTCTGAACACCATGGCAAATTCGCCGCAATCCAAAAAACGCGCCCGTCAGAACGAGGCACGTTTTGCCGTCAACAAAGCCCGCCGCTCGCGGATTCGCACCTTCCTGCGCAATGTAGAAGAAGCCATCGAATCCGGTGACAAGGAAGCCGCAGGCACAGCGCTGCGCGCAGCCCAGCCTGAACTGATGCGTGGCGTGTCTAAAGGCGTCTTTCACAAGAACACGGCATCGCGCAAGATGTCCCGCCTGGCCGCACGGGTCAAAGCTCTGAGTTAACGCTTCGTCAACTTAGGACAAAAGTTAAGTAATACAAAGGCGTTGCTCTGCAGCGCCTTTTTTTATTGGCTGTGTCTCTTCTGCACAATTGAAACGGCGCAGAGATTCTTTGCATCGGAATCGTGAGTCAACAACAGAGTTTCATTGCCGCTCCGCACCCGAAATTGCTACCACTGTTCCAGCGATTCACTTGCTTGGGGGGACAGGCGGTATCCAAAACATGACTGATCTGCTTTAGCCATGTGACGGATATCATGCTGGGTGGTACGGCTGCCAAACCGACCGCTTCTGCTTGCTACGAAGGTTAGGGTAAAACCCGATTTTCGCAGCCCTGTCATAACATGTCTGTGTAACAGTGCTTTGTCAGCCAACGTATTCTGTACGGATAGCGAACCTTGACCCTGTTACCACAACTGCAGCGCCGATGGGACCGGCGCGTGCGGCACCAGTTGTGTGACTGGTGCATGACCCCGTGTTGCGTGGATCCAGCCGGAATCTGCTCCGGTCAAACAATGGAAAAAGGCCAAAAGGCCAATAAGCACGGGATGCGTGAGGCGCTGCATGACACAAGAAAAATGGGGACAACTCAAAATCGGGCTGCTCAAAACGGTGGGCCAGAACAACTATACAACCTGGATCGAACCGCTTGAGTTCGAGCAGCTGCAAGACGGCGTCGCCATATTCAACGTTCCCACCAATTTCATGGGTAACTATGTCAGCCAGAATTTTGCTGATGTCATTCTGTATGAACTGAACATTGCAGGCGCAAATGTTCAGCGTGTGACATTCCGCGTTTCGGCCAACAGTACCGCCAACCCGTCGCCACGGCTGGTGTCCGAAGCTCCCAAGGCTGATGTCTCGACGAGCGAAGCGACGACTTCGACAGGCGATGCGCTTCAGGCCGCGCCGCTGGACTCCCGCTTTACCTTTGACACGTTTGTGGTCGGCAAGCCGAATGAACTGGCCCATGCTGCCGCCCGGCGTGTCAGCGAAGGCGGTCCCGTCACTTTCAATCCCTTGGTTCTTTATGGTGGCGTCGGGCTCGGCAAAACCCACCTCATGCACGCGATTGCGTGGGAATTGCGCAAGCGCAAACCCGAACTCAACGTTCTTTACCTGTCGGCCGAACAATTCATGTACCGCTTTGTTCAGGCCTTGCGTGAGCGCAAGATGATGGACTTCAAGTTCCTATTCCGGTCGGTTGATGTTCTGATGGTGGATGACGTTCAGTTCATCGCCGGCAAGGACAGCACGCAGGAGGAGTTCTTTCACACCTTCAATGCCCTCGTGGATCAGAACAAGCAGATCATCATTTCTGCGGACCGGGCACCGGGCGAGATCAAGGATCTTGAAGACCGGGTGAAATCCCGTCTGCAATGCGGTCTTGTGGTCGATCTGCACCCGACGGACTATGAACTGCGGCTCGGAATTTTGCAGGCCAAGGTCCAGCAGTACCGCGATGCCTATCCCGGTCTGGAAATTGCCAATGGGGTGCTTGAATTCCTCGCACAGCGAATTTCGACAAATGTTCGCGTGCTGGAAGGCGCGCTGACCCGGCTTTTTGCGTTTGCATCTCTTGTCGGGCGTGAGATCGACATGGAACTGACGCAGGATTGTCTTGCAGATGTACTGCGCGCCTCGGAACGCAAGATCACGGTCGAGGAAATCCAGCGCAAGGTTTCCGACTATTACAACATCCGCCTCAGCGACATCATCGGACCCAAACGGCTGCGATCCTATGCAAGGCCACGCCAGGTTGCGATGTATCTGGCCAAGCAATTGACCAGTCGTAGCCTGCCGGAGATCGGTCGTCGTTTTGGTGGGCGCGACCATACCACCGTGATGCATGGCGTGAAGCGGATCGAGGAACTCAAGGGCATCGATGGCCAGATCGCGGAAGATGTGGAAATCCTCCGCCGGGCGCTCGAAGCCTGATCTTTACCCAGCTAAAAACAACATGGGGCGCGCGTGCGCCCCGTTTCGCACCATTGCTCTGATGCAATACAAGCGATCTGCCTGCGTCTGGCCCCTTGACGCCCGAATCATTCCAGCGGACAAATTCACAAAAAACTTGTGCTGACCGGGCAAACCGTTAGGTTGCCCATCCCGGCCTATGCAGAGGATCGAAGGACATGAAATTCAGCATCGAACGCGGCACGCTGCTCAAGGCCGTGTCTCAGGCCCAGTCGGTCGTGGAACGCCGCAACACGATCCCGATCCTCGCGAATGTGCTGATCGAAGCCGAAGGTGATCAAGTTCTGTTCCGTGCCACCGATCTGGATATCGAGGTGGTCGACAAGGCTCCGGCACAGGTTGAGCGTGCGGGTGCGACCACCGTAGCCGCCACGACCTTGCACGAAATTGTTCGCAAACTGCCCGATGGCGCGCTTGTTTCGCTCACGGCAGATGCAGCCGCAGGCCGGTTGACGGTCGAAGCCGGGCGCTCGAACTTTTCGCTCGCGACCTTGCCGCGGGAAGATTTCCCGGTGATGGCGTCCTCTGACTATGAGTCCAATTTTTCCGCACCTGCAGGTGTACTGCGCCGGTTGTTCGATAAATCCAAGTTTGCGATCTCGACCGAGGAAACCCGGTATTATCTGAACGGGGTTTACATGCACGTCGCCGATGCGGATGGCGGCAAGGTGCTGCGTTGCGTTGCAACCGATGGTCACCGGCTGGCCCGTATTGATGCAGACCTGCCCGACGGAGCGTCTGATATGCCGGGTGTGATTGTACCGCGCAAAACCGTTGGCGAACTGCGCAAACTTCTGGATGATGACGATATGGCGATTGCCGTCTCGGTCAGCGAAACGAAAATCCGTTTCGCCACGCCGGACATCACGCTGACATCCAAGGTGATCGACGGCACGTTCCCCGACTATTCTCGCGTAATCCCGCAAGGCAATACGCGCCGGCTCGAGGTGGACGCGGCAGAGTTTGCACAGGCGGTCGATCGTGTGGCCACGGTGTCTTCTGAACGGTCGCGTGCGGTCAAGCTGCAACTTGAAGAAGACAGGCTCATCCTGTCCGTGAATGCCCCCGACAGCGGCGCGGCAGAAGAGGAACTGGCCGTCGCCTACGGCGATGAACGGCTGGAGATCGGATTCAACGCAAAATATCTGCTTGAGATCGCTAGCCAGGTCGACCGCGAAAACGCGGTGTTTATGTTCAACTCGGCAGGCGACCCCACCCTGATGCGGGAAGGCAATGACCAGAGCGCGGTCTATGTGGTTATGCCGATGCGTGTCTGATCTGGGTGGTTTTGATCATCGCTTGCCCCAGTCATTGCGGGGACAGGCATGTCGCTGTCCCTGACTGAACTCACCCTATCGCATTTCCGGTCTCACAGGCTGGGGCGTCTGACGCTGGATTCTCGTCCCGTCGCGATCTTCGGTCCTAACGGTGCGGGCAAGACCAATATTCTCGAAGCGGTTTCCCTGTTCTCTCCGGGGCGCGGGTTGCGTCGCTCCAGCGCCGACGACATGACCCGTCGGCCCGAAGCCTTGGGGTGGAAGCTGACCGGTGTCTTGCAGGCGCAGGGATCGGTGCACGAGATCGAGACATGGTCCGAAAAAGGCGCGGCGCGGCAGGTCCGGATTGACGAGAAATCGGCCAGCCAAATCGCTTTGGGTCGGATTGCGCGGGTTCTGTGGCTAATCCCCAGCATGGACAGGCTGTGGATCGAAGGCGCGGACGGGCGGCGGCGCTTTCTGGACCGGATGGCACTCAGTTTCATGCCTGAACATGCCGAGGTCTCGCTGACGTATGAAAAGGCCATGCGCGAACGCAACCGATTGCTCAAGGATCAGGTGCGGGATGCCCATTGGTATGGCGCGCTAGAAGCCCAGATGGCCGAGGCCGGGCATTGCATTCATCGGAACCGGGTCAGGGCGCTGGCCTTGCTGTCCGGCGCGCAAGAGCAGGCAGAAACCACGTTTCCGGCGGCAGATTTGGAACTGGTTCAGACCGAGGGCGAGATGCCCGAGGCCCAAAGCGACCTGCGCGAGGCCTTTGCCGAGAGCCGATTTCGTGATCTGGCTGCCGGTCGTACTCTGGTGGGGCCGCACCGAGCCGATCTATACGGCGTATACGCGGCCAAATCGGTGCCTGCGCGCGATTGTTCGACGGGCGAGCAAAAAGCGCTGCTGGTGTCGCTGATCCTTGCCAACGCGCGGGCGCTGGCCGAGCAAATTGGCGCACCGCCGATCCTGCTGCTGGACGAGGTGTCAGCGCATCTGGACGCAAACCGGCGGGCGGCTCTCTATGACGAGATCTGCGCTCTTAGCGCTCAGGCGTGGATGACCGGAACCGGTCCGGAACTGTTTGCGGAACTGGGGTCTAAGGCGCAGAGGGTCGAAGTGACCGAGGTGAATGGGGTCTCTCAGATCGCCGTCGCCTGAGCAGTACCGGGTAATCAGGTCGTTCACGTCATCGCACCACAAAATATAGCGCAATCGCGTGACATCCCCCCCCATAATTCGTATAAGATGCAAAAAAGAAAAGGGATATTTCGGATGTCCGAAGACGTAAAGCTGCCGGAAGAATATGGCGCGGATTCTATCAAGGTCCTCAAGGGCTTAGAGGCCGTCAGAAAACGCCCCGGCATGTATATCGGAGATACCGATGACGGGTCCGGTCTGCACCACATGGTGTATGAGTGTGTCGACAACGGCATCGACGAAGCTTTGGCGGGGCACGCGGATGCCGTGACCGTTAAAATTCACGCCGACAGCAGCGTTTCGGTCAGCGACAACGGCCGTGGTATTCCGGTGGGTATCCACGAGGAAGAAGGCGTTTCCGCCGCCGAAGTCATCATGACCCAGCTGCACGCGGGCGGTAAATTCGACAGCAATTCCTACAAGGTGTCCGGCGGTCTGCACGGCGTTGGCGTTTCGGTTGTAAACGCGCTTTCGGTCTGGCTCGAATTGCGCATCTGGCGAGATGACAAAGAGCATTACGCGCGCTTTGAACATGGCGAGACTGCTGAGCATCTGCGCGTCGTGGGCGCTGCCGAAGGCAAGACCGGAACCGAAGTGCGCTTTCTGGCATCGACCGATACGTTTTCGAACCTGGAGTATTCCTTCGAGGTTCTGGAACGGCGCCTTCGCGAACTGGCATTCCTGAATTCAGGCGTGCGGATCATTCTGATTGATGAACGCCCGGCCGAACCTTTGCGGAGCGAATTGTTCTATGAAGGCGGCGTCAAGGAATTCGTCAAATACCTCGATCGCCACAAGACATCGGTTATGGAAGAGCCGATCTTTATCACGGGCGAACGAGACGATATCGGCGTCGAAGTGGCCATGTGGTGGAACGATAGCTATCACGAGACGGTGCTGCCTTTTACCAACAACATTCCGCAGCGGGATGGCGGCACGCATATGGCGGGTTTCCGCGGCGCGCTGACCCGGACGATCAACAATTACGCCCAGTCCAGTGGCATCGCCAAAAAGGAAAAGGTGAGCTTTACCGGGGATGATGCGCGCGAAGGGTTGACCTGTGTCCTGTCGGTCAAGGTTCCTGACCCAAAGTTCTCGTCTCAGACCAAGGACAAGCTGGTCAGCTCCGAAGTGCGCCCGGCAGTTGAAGGGTTGATGAACGAAAAACTTGCCGAATGGTTCGAGGAGAACCCCAGCCAGGCCAAAGTCATCGTTGGCAAGATCATCGAGGCCGCAGTGGCCCGAGAGGCTGCGCGCAAGGCCCGCGATTTGACCCGGCGCAAAACAGCGATGGACGTGAATTTTCTCGCTGGCAAACTCAAGGATTGTTCTGAAAAAGATCCGTCCAAAACCGAAGTGTTCCTCGTCGAGGGTGACAGCGCTGGTGGTTCAGCTCAGACCGGACGTGATCGACGCACACAGGCCGTACTGCCCCTGAGAGGCAAGATACTCAACGTGGAGCGTGCGCGGTTCGACCGGATGTTGTCGAGTCAGGAAATCGGCAACCTCGTCATGGCGCTCGGCACCGGCATTGGCCGGGATGAGTTCAACATCGACAAGCTGCGCTACCACAAGATTGTCATCATGACCGATGCTGACGTGGACGGCGCGCATATCCGGACGCTGCTTCTGACGTTCTTCTATCGGCAAATGCCGGAACTGATCGAAGGCGGATATCTCTATATTGCGCAGCCGCCACTTTATAAGGTCGCGCGCGGCAAATCCGAGGTTTATCTCAAGGATCAGGCCGCGTTTGACGAGTACCTGATTCAGCAAGGGGTCGACGGTGCTGTGCTGCGTCTGGGATCCGGCGAGGAATTGTCGGGACAGGACCTCGCGCGCGTCGTGGATGAGGCACGACAACTGCGCCGGGTGCTTGATGCCTTCCCGACGCACTATCCACGCCACATTCTGGAGCAGGCCGCTGTTGCGGGCGCCTTTGTTCCGGGCGCGGTGGATGCCGACCTGCAAGGGGTTGCGGACAAGGTGGCAACCCGGCTCGACCTGATCGCGCTGGAATACGAGCGCGGTTGGCAAGGCCGTATCACACAGGATCACGGAATTCGTCTGGCCCGCATTCTGCGCGGCGTCGAAGAGGTACGAACGCTGGATGGCCCAATGCTGCGCTCTGGCGAAGCACGCAAGACCGGCAGCTTCACCAAGAGCCTGCAGGATATCTACGCCACTCCGATCACCCTCGTGCGTCGCGACCGAAACCAAACCATCTATGGCCCGCTTGGCCTGTTGGATGCGATCCTAGACGAGGGCGCAAAAGGGCTGACCTTGCAACGCTACAAGGGCCTCGGAGAAATGAACCCCGGGCAGCTCTGGGAAACGACACTCGATCCAGACGCCCGCACGCTGTTGCAGGTCAGGGTCGAAGACATGGCCGAAGCCGATGACCTGTTCACCAAGCTAATGGGCGATGTCGTTGAACCACGTCGAGAGTTCATCCAGAAAAACGCGCTCAGTGTGGAGAACTTGGATTTCTGATGTTTTGTAGGGGTGCGGATAACATTGCCCGCACCCCATAGTTTTGCATTCGCTGCGCATAATTCTGCACGTTTTTGCATTCAGAGTTGTAGGGCTTTCAGATTTACAACTTTCGCGTGAGCAGTCTGGACAACGAAGTGCTTTGCCATCCGGCATGCCGCCAACGTATGCTTGCCCATCTTGAGCCTATTTCGCGGAATATACGTCGGCTAGGCGCATTCGACATCCTTACGCACCTAGCTAGTTTCTGACCCACAACTACTATCATGATGCCGCACTCCCGTATCCTCCGTCACATACGGAAAGAACCTCGGGATAGGTTAATAGCACATCACATGTCTGGTCAGGGACACAGGCTGAAGCATTATCTTTATTGCAAAAATCGAGTGGCTGACGGGCTTCCTCTATTAGGAATTGTTTCAAACATCTTGATGACGAGACGGCGCTTCCGGCCCTTTGCCGCCGTCCGCGGGGCGATTTGGATGCTGCGGTGCGGCCCGTCGAACCAGCCGTTCGCTGCGTACGCAAAATCCCGTAGCAATCGAACTCACAGTGTGCGGACGAAGCTGCCGTTCGATGTGCCTTCATAAAGGTCCGCTAAGTTGGCCCTAGACCACCCCTGTCGCAAGTTGTTGGTCGTAACTCCATTGTCGGGGTGACTGGCCGTACACCCTTTTGAACTCACGGCTGAACTGAGATGCGCTTTGATACCCCACGTCCCAGGCCGCCTCGGAAACAGACATTCCTTCGGAGATCTTCATAGCGGCATTGTTCAGCCGCATCGTTTTCACGAACTGTATCGGAGACATGGTCGTAGCTTCCTTGAAACGACGGTGAAACACCGCGCGGCTCATGCCGACATGATCGGCCATGTCATCGATGGTGACCTGTTCGTTCAGGCGGTTCGAGAGATAGTCGATGGTGCGCGCGATTTCGTTGCCGACGCCAAAGGCCCGTCTTGCGGCGGCCCCCGCCTCGCCCATGAGCACCGCGTAACACAATTCGCGCAATCGCCCCGATCCCAGTACCTCCAGATCAACCGGATTGTCTAGCAACTCCAGAAGCCCTAGCAAAGCCTGCGTGAACCTAGAATCCCAAGACGCCAATGCTAAAGCCTGTGGTATTCCCTCCCGATACTGTCTGTTGCCACCGACTGCGGTATCGATCTCCATAGTGAGTTCACGCATCATCCGTGGTACCAAAGTGATCATGACGCCAATTAGAGGCTCCGCCTCCGACGCCTGTGGCGTACCTGCCTCTACCGGTATGGTCATTGGGCAAAGCAGATATGTGTCGCAGCCATAGACGTGGTGCTTTCCGTCCAGCACAGCTTCCTTGGTGCCGTTGAGGATGGCTACAACCGTAGGCTCGTAAATAGCAGGGATACAAGGCATGGCCTCGGTCACCCGGAAAAGCTGGACGCCTTTAAGCGCGGTATCGACAAGGCCTGCCTTGGGCAGAAGGCGCTCAATAAGGTTTTTGATCTGTTCTTTGCTCATGCACTCTAGCTGGCAGAGGACTTTCCTCTTTGCAATGTAATTGAGACAATTGGGCAAGTAACCGAGAGAATTTCGTCTGTTTAGATCCGCAATCTGGAAATATCTGCTCCTTCAAGCATCAACACCCTTAAACGCCAGCTTGAACTGGCAGGAGACTGAAAATGGCAGATACGACATTTGGACCCAAAGGTTGGACACCCGAACGACTCGGCGACCAGTCAGGCAAGACCTATCTCATCACTGGCGCTAACGCTGGCGCAGGGTTCCAAGCCGCGCGTATTTTGCTGAAGAAGAACGCCAAGGTGGTGATGCTGAACCGCTCAGCCGAGAAATCAGAGGCGGCCATCGCGGACCTGAAACAGGAATTCGGCGCGCAAGCCGATGTAAGTTTCATCCGCATGGACCTGTCCGTTTTGGACAGCGTGCGCGAGGCTGCCGAAGAGGTTCTGAATACCGTGCCAAGCATCGACGCGCTGATAAATAACGCGGCCATCGCGCAGGTACCGACGCGCAAGCTGACCGTCGACGGCTTCGAAAGCCAGCTTGGCACCAACCACTACGGACATTTTCTGCTCAATGGTCTGCTCTTTGACCGCATCGCGGAAAGCAAAGGCCGGATCGTGGTCGTCGCCAGCCTTGGCTACAACATGGGCCTCAAAACCATCAAGTTTGACGACATGAACTGGGATGAGGGCTACGGCGCAAACACCGCCTACTCACAAAGCAAGCTGGCGCAGATGATGTTCGCATACGAATTGCAGGACCGTCTGGCCGCTGCGGGGCGCAAAGAAGTAAAGGTTTTCGTCTGCCATCCCGGTTCTTCGGCGACGTCTCTGATCACAACAAGCGGTAGCCGCACGATGCGTTTCATCTGGTGGCTGATGACCAAGACGCCAATGGTCCAGACCGCAGAACAAGGCTCATATCCTGAGGTGATGTGCGCAACCGAAGAGACCCTGATCGATCAACGCGCCCTTTATGGTCCGACAGGCCGCATGGAAGCGGTCGGCCCGGTCGGCAAGGGTACACTGAATGCTCACGCCCATGACAAGGCTGTCATGTCTCGTCTCTGGGAGGTATCCGAAAAAGCTGTCGGCCACGAGTGGCATCTTTGACAGATTAATTGAATTCGGTTGCCAGCGCACCAGTCCAGAGAACGGACATTGGCGCGCCGTGCAGCATTCGGGAGGTATGGGCTCTCTACAGCCGTTAGATCGTTCGCAGCATGTTCCCCGAATTAGGTGCCTACCACCAACAAGGACGGCCCTTTCAAGGCATTCGTTCTTTGCGCGGCATGATGCGGTGCTTCGACCTGAAGGGCGAATTCCAGACCTTCTCTGTGTGTGCGAGCCGATCACACTCAAGCATAGGAAGCCGACCTTCATATGAGCCCTTAGCGGGGAGCGTTTCTGCGCAGCCGCCAGTCGACAGACAAGAGCCTGAACCGGGAAGGTCCAGACATAGAGTTCGTCAACCAGCCGGTTTTCGAGCAATGTCTGGATAGGTTGACTGCTACCTTGCACGCTGAGCGGCAAGCCATCCTTCTTCTTCAACTCCGCGATCCCTTTGGCCACGTCGCCGATGATCGGTTGGGCGCATCGCGCCAGCGTAACCCATTACGGTTGATGAAAATAATCCCGCTCAGCACCCTATGGCCATCAACACGCGGTTTGCCGTGGGACTTCGGGAATTAGGGCTTCAAACGCGCCATCTGCGCGTCGCTCAACCAGCAAGGATCAGACATGTCACCGCTCAGTTTTCCAGAGGTGACTCAAGACGCTCGACTGAGATCAATGGGTCCTGAGCCTAGTTCGGAGGTTTCACTAGAAGTCGTCGTTCGTTGCTCATGGATCAAAACATACCATATCGCTGATGACTTCCCAGATCTCTGGATGTTCCTCGGAAAGCACGACTTCAAGCAACCTGTGTTTGGGGATGCCACAGGCCACGGCAAGACCCGGGACGCGAGGAATTGGAATCTTAGTTTCACCAGATTTCATCATGGAGATGACGTTTGGTCGGCTAAAAACCGCCCGACGGGCGATCTCCTTTTGGGTTAGGCCAGAGGAATTGATAGCGGCGGACAAGAATGTAGCAGCTCTGGATACCTCAGTCATCTTCGTGGCCCTCTTTTATATGTTTCATGAGTTCCTTTTCCGACCGGACGTGCGCGTCCAGTTCCTGTTGTGACATGCGGACCCAGCCGGTCCCGCGCACGATACTCCATCCACCCCTGTCTCCCGGCGGCGGACGACGCCAGGCCGGGTCAGACATCTCCTGAAGATCGCGCAAGGCATCTCTGAAACCGTGAACGTGTCTCTCACTGCCTTTTTCCCCGATGGTAAATGTACCGCGCCGTTCCAGACCGTGATGGAAGAAAGACCCATCCCGAGCCATAGGCACGAATAGAGGCTGAGCATAGGTATAGGTGGTGATCTCTCCATCGTAATTCGGACGCGCGGTTCGCCAGATCGACGGGCAAAAGCTGGGACGTTTCTCCAGCCAATCCATCGCGGATTTGGCCGGCACAAGTCCGTTCTCGCGCCGCAGCGTAGAGTTTTGACCAGAAAGCATGTTACGCATACGACTCATCTTGACCCCACCGAAGAGCGCGAGCGCCTCTGGTTCGATTGGACGGTCGTGGTCGAGTGCCCACCGTCCGCGGGCCAGTAGAATGGTCTCCTCAAGTTGCCTTTCACGATCCCGCCCTAGCCAAGCTTCCAAGGGACAGATCGCCAAAAAGCGGTCTGCTGTGTCCACCATGCCCTCGAGACGTGTTTCGATGACAGACTGGTCCTCGTGCTCTCGTGCCTCGATATCGATCCCATAGTGGGCGTAGGCACTAAGATTGTGCAGCATCTGGCCCAGAGGCCATTCGCTGAAGGCACCTTGCACGTTCGTCTTGAGGCCTTCCCGCCAATCGTCCTCTCCCTCGGCGAGGGTGCCAATCAGAAGCTTCATGCCTACGTCGGCATTTTCGGCGCCAACGATTTGGCTCAGAAAGTCGCCGGCGGCCCGGACCAATTCCACGAGTGTTGCCCCGGGATCGTTTGCGTAATCATATCCAATTTCGAATTCGCGGATGCGCTCCTCATAATCCATATCGCGCGGTAGCCCTGTCATGCCCGCTCTCCCAGTTCTTTGATTTTTGTTTTCAAATCGTCACGCGCGGCATCGAGCCGTGCGGCATTCGTTTTGACCGATAACAGCGCTTTCGGTTTGCGACCGAGGAAGTAGGCGATGCGTTCGCCGCTGGCTCCGCTCGGGTGCGGCAGCCCGCTCAAGACCTGTGCCTCTGGAATGCCTGCACGAGGCGCGGCCCATTCCAGTGCTTCACTCACCTTGGGGCCAAGGGGCACATATAGAGCATCTGGCAATTGCCGCATCTCTGAGACAAGGCAGGTTTCAAGCTGGCTCCGTAGAACTGGAACGCGCGTCATTGAAGGGGCGCCCGAATAATTTTTCCCGTCAACGAAAACCGGGTAGCGAAGAGCTGATGTGAAATGCACTAGGTTGGAGGCCGTTCCCCACAAGGCGGCCGTGCTCTCGAGATTGAGCAACTGGGCGACGCCGATGTCGTCGAGCATGGCGACGAGGTTCGCCCGCATTGGCCCGGAAAAACTCGCATGCACTTTAGCCGCCGCGAGCGCTGCATCCTGCTCCATACCGGCGCGCAACTGGCGCCGGCATTCTTGCAATGCGTTAGCCATCTGCTGGCGCCCAGGCGTGATCCCGACGATCACTATCTTCGCTGCCCGGCTCACATGATCGAAGGGCGCATAGGCAATATGGATCCGCTTGGGACCTTGCTGCGCTCCGTCAATCAACAGGGTGGCCGGAGTGTCAATTTCACGTTTCAGCTCTTCATCGGATGCGTTCTCGATCCAAGGCAGAAATTTGTGTGCAAATGTATAGGGCATATTGGTTCCTTCAGTGGAAGAGTGGGCGTTGAGAGAAAGCAACAGTGATTATCCTGTCATTCGAAGAGACAACGTAAGCTTTGCGAAACTTGTTCAGAGAACTTGAAACGTTAACCCCAAAGTCCTCGCGTAACTTTCTCAAGCTGGTTTTGGAAAGCGCATACTTCCGTGCTCCATCGCGGGCCTTTCGGCTCTCTCCATACTCGAGGATCATCTTGACCACGGAAATCGAGATTGCGCGCTCAGCAGCGCGCTGTCTGGCGTGAATAGTAAGTGGTAGAGCGGCGTCATCCATGTAGGCGTCCTTAGTGATATTTCGTATCACTGTTGTCGCCGCTCACTCGATGATTCGCAAGCGTTAAATTACGTTATATGCGATATCACTATAGCCGCTTCTTGCGACTTTAACACGGTTGTGCCCCTTTCTTAGGCTCCAGACTTGACCTGAGACCTTAAACCTCCTCCACTTTTGAGTAGGATCCGTCCCAAGCATTGGAGACGGAATATGAAGAAGTCACGGTTTTCAGAAGAGCAGATCATCGGGATGATCAAAGAGCAGGAGGGCGGTGTCCCAACGGCTGAGGTGTGCCGCAAGCATGGCATCAGCACAGCGTCGTTCTACAAATACAAATCGAAGTTTGGACCTGTCCCGCTTTTGTGCCGCCCCAAGTGCTCGTTTAAGCCACCTTGCGTTCGAAAGCGACCGGGCTTTTCCAACCCAATGCTGAGTGTCGACGGCGCGGATTGTAAAAGCCGTTTATGTATTCGAAGATTGCCATCTCAGCCTTGCGTCGTGTTTCCCAAGGATGCCGCCAGATCAGCTCTGCCTTGATCGTCTTGAAGAACGTCTCAACGGCCGCATTATCGTAGCAATTACCTTTGCCAGACATCGATACCTTGAAGCGATGCTGGCGCAGGATTTTCTGATAGTCATGAGAACAGTATTGCGACCCGCGATCCGTGTGATGGACGCAGCCTGTTGGCGGTGACCGGAAGGCGATGGCCATCTTCAACGCACGGATCGCCAAATCACGCTTCATCCGATTGCTGACCGCCCAGCCAATGACACGGCGTGAATGCAGGTCCAGGATCACCGCAAGATAAAGCCAACCTTCTTGGGTCCAAACATAGCTGATGTCACCGGCCCATTTCTGGTTAGGCGCGTAGGCGGTGAAGTCACGATCCATTAGGTTCGGCGCAATGTTGAACTTGTGATTGCTGTCTGTGGTGACCTTGTGTTTACGGGTTCTGACGACGGATATACCATTCTGGCGCATCAACCTGCCAACCCGGCGATGTCCGACGTCCAAGCCGATTTCCTTCAACTCTTCCGTCATCCGTGGCCTGCCGTAGCTGCCTAAGCTGAGACGAGATTGTTCTTTGATATGTGCCAGTGTGACGAGATCGGACCGCTGTCTACGGCTTGCGGGGCGACTTCGGAAAGCACGTAGATCGCGTGCGCTGACACCGACAACATTGCAAATTCGGCTGGCCGGAAAGTCGGACCTATGCTCTTCGATAAACCTAAATCTCATTGCTTTAGGCCCGCGAAGAACTGGGTGGCCTTTTTTAGGATTTCCCTCTCCTCCTTGAGGAGCCGGATCTCACGTCGAAGTCGATCATTCTCTTTGGCGAGGCTCATATCCCCTCTTGACACCACATCCGTGTCTCGATGCGCTGTGATCCATTTGTTCAGCGTCGACATCCCAACACCAAGATCGTCAGCGACCTGCTTGCGTGTAAGCCCACTGGTCAATGCAATGCGCACCGCATCATGGCGGAATTCGTCTGTCCGTTTCAGTCCCATACTTAATCTCCTTTGTGGCAGTAAATGCTATCAAAGGAGCGGCATCGAACCGCGACAGGTCCAGTCATTGCCGCCATTCGCGGCGACCGCGAATTATGATGATCAGCGAACTTGCAGTCTGCGGACCAAGGAGACCTTACGTTGTCAGTGCACCACCAAGCTTCAAATGGTTTAACTATCGTCTGGGAGGGGCGGCAGCTGGCGTAGGTACAATACAACAGCGTCCAGGTCGTTTGCCTTCATCGCCGCATAATGATGATATCCCATGGGCGGATGCATCCTGGAACCATCCGGCCGTACGCCTTTGGTAATCATAGTCTTTATTTCTGCATCGCTGTACCCGGCCAACCCATCTTCATGTGTGGTCAAATTAGCTGCTATCGATGTTCCCCATGGCCCGTGAAACTCAACCCCTCCTGCGCCAAGATGCGTATCAAACATCCGCCCTCTTTCTCCCATTGGAGTATGACATTCGACGCAGTGTGCAACCGGTCCTGCGAGGTATTCCCCGTATTCGACGCTTACCGCACGAGGGGGAGCGGAAACACTTTGAAGCGGTGGCCCATAGGCGGGCGGCAACGGAATATTATATGTGGAGAATGGCGTTTCATTCTCGCTTGCTGGAACCGTTCGGAGGAATGCAACGATGGAGTAAACGTCATCGTCGGACAAACCTCTGTAAAGGCTCATTGGCATTGGCGGCCCGATGACG
>NZ_JBDWLR010000056.1:0-52277 GCF_039973035.1 Sedimentitalea sp. | reverse complement strand
AAATGACATCATCTACGATGGCGGCGGCAATGATGAATACCATGGCGATGCCGGCGCAGATCTGTTTGTGTTCTCATCCGGGCATGGCTACGACGTGATTGCCGATTTTGTCTCGGGTCAGGACCATATCCGGTTCACCATACCGAACCTGAACTTTGACGATCTTGTCTTTCGGGACATGGGGCAAGATGTGCAGATCGACACCGGGAGCGACACGATCACGCTGTACGATCTGGAACCGATGGACCTAGGAGCCACCGATTTCCTGTTTGCCTGACGTCCAAAACGCCCGATTTCACAAAATTATTAACATAATATAAACTATAGGATCAGTTCCTGTACGCGCAAAGTAGAAGTGTCACACTCCGACCCGCGAAACAGAAAAAGGCAGGCCCGCAGGCCTGCCCCAAAATCTCATACCGGTTGAACTGACGATTCAGTTCGTAGTGGTGGTAACCGTGGTTGGGTTGTCATCGTCATTGGATATGGCAATTGCCAATATAACGACAGCAGCACCAATGGCGACAGCCGCGCCGGCTGTCAGACCGCCACCGATCGCGCTTGGGACGCCACCGCCAGCACTTTGTGCATGGGCTGGTGCCGACAATGTGAGTGCGCCGAGGGCGGCAACTGCGAGAAGCTTTTTCATGATCAGAATCCTTGGCTGGATTAAAACTTTGGTAACCTACTTGGCCTAGCTCTACCCTAGGGAACAGGGTTTTTCAATATGGCCTCTGTGTATCTGGCGCATTGTCGCTACTTTTTCTGCGGACCGATGAAAACAGCAGCATATTGGCCTGCGTTCTCTCGGAATTGGGCTGAATGTCTCTAATCCGTCACCTGTCGCAACCGCAGATAGCCCACATGCGGTCCGGCCCATTGCCGCGACTGCCAGATCAGCCCCCGACCCGCGTCGACCCAGTAGTCGTTGGTGATGGCACCGCTGTTGCCTTGGCAATGCTCTCGCAAATGCCGCGTGGCATGGCGCACCTCAATGATTTCAATAGTCTCAGACCCCAGATCGGTCACCTCGCAGGCCAACGTCAGCGTTGTCTGCGTGTTGTTGCCACCAAAGATCTGATAGATTCGTTCACCACCCGCCGCCGGGCCAACGCCGCTGCCAGCCAGCAGCACCTCGGTCGACAGCAAATCCCCGCCCAACCCACGGGTCGCAATCAGCACCCCGCCCCGCACGGTCACGGTTTCGTTGCTGTCGGTGCGCCAGACCACGATCTCGCCAGGCCCCGAATCGCGGGTTACATAGCTGGGATAGAGAAACGCGGTCTGGTCTTCGCGCAGGCGGGTGACCTCCACAAAGGTGCCGTCCAGCGTATTCAGAACCGCCCGTGTCACCGGCGGGCGTTCCGGTGGCGGGTTGAAGCGTGCGGATATCGCCTCACGCGCGGTATCGATCACCTGCAATTGCAGGGTCGGAGCATCGACGCCGCCGCTGCAGGCCGCCAGAAAGGCCGCAGCGATGAGGCCTGCCATCAGGCGTGTCGATCGCATCATTCCCAGACCCTCGCCCATTGATCGGTCAACGCCCTGCGATGCGCCAGCCGCACCTGCCCATAAAGCCGCCCCGGCACGCTGACCATCTGGCCACCATCGCGCTGCACCGGACGGATGGAGGTGCCGAATGTCTGCTGACTGGGTTTCCCGAGGAACCAGTTGATCGGGATGCGGAACCGGATGCCCTTGTCAAAAGAGCCTTCTCCGAATTCCTCGGCCGACACGTTGGTCTTGGTCGCAAACGCCCCGACCATCCAGCCATTGCCGAACGTGCGGTCCACGCTGAGGGTGGCACCGACATCCCCGGCGAGGTATTGGCCCACGCTCAACTGTGCCAGATATCCGCCTGAAAATTCGTAATAGGCGGTGCCGTGACCGGTGAAGACATCATAGTCCTGAAACCCCAGAAGCTGGTCAAAATCACGTTTCTTCACGTAATTCGCCTCGACCCCCAGGGCCAGGTTACTGCTGACCGGTTTCCACAACAGTTCGGTGGACAGCCCGCCATACATGGTCTCCAGATATCCACCGGTCACGCGGGCATAGAGGTTGTGCCCCGGCCGCCATTGCTTGGCGACGAACAGGTTGTTCAGCGTGGTGCCATATTGCGCATATTCCACCTGGTCGGTGCGCACATGCGGCAAGACCGAATTGGACGGCGGCCCGCCATCGACGTTGCCGGCGAGACGCTGGCGGATGGCCCCCGAGATGATCCAGCCGGGGGCAGGCCGATAGGTGCCCCGCAAGGTCAGCCCCACATCGATCCGGAACGGCTGATCCGGGTCAAAATAGGCCGGGCTGAAATAGGGCGACAACGACCAGCTCTTGTCGGGATAGAGATCCGCCGCCGGGGTCGCATCCGCCGACAGCGGCGGCGCATCGGAAAAGGCGGTGACCGCCAGCAACGCATCGGTGGCGTTGCCGTCAAATTCCAGCGCCTCAAGGTCAGACCGGCGCACCGTGGTTGCCGACAGCGCCATGCCCCCGCTCAGAGGCACCAGCCGGAAGGTTTCCACCGATGGCGGCATCACCCGGCTCATCGCCCGCGCCGCCCGGCCCACCGCATTGGCAAAGGACAGGTACTGAATATTGCGGAACCGCAGTTCGGCGGTATCGGCCGTGACTGTCAGGCTCTCCAGAACCAGCCCGTCAGCCATCAGGATCGGCGCCAGCAGATCGCGCAGCTGCGCCGGAACCGATGCGTTCTGGGTCCAGGCGGTGGTCCAGACATCAGGGTTGGCACTCTGCGACGGGCGCTGCGGGATCGGCTGCGGCGCCGGGATCCGCATCTGGGTCACCGGCTGTTTCGGGTTCAGCTGGACCTGCAGATTAATCCCCAGTTCGCTGCCATACATGTAATAGGCACCCAGCCGGGTGCGGGGGCTGACCTGGTATTCCACCCCGAAATTGAATGGCGACCGTCTTTCAAAGATCGAAGCGTCCTGGGTTTCGGTCACATAGTCATCCGAGGAATATTCGAGTTTCAGCCCGAGCTTTTCATTGGGCAGCCATTCGATCCCGGCAAAGGGTGCATAGGGGCCGCGAAACCACTGGTCATAAGCCGGCTCGCCACCCAGGCTATCCGGATCATAGGGAGGCCGATCACCCGTGGAGCCAATGCTTCCATAGGACCCCAGCCGCCCCCAGCCGAGCCCGGCGGTCAGCTTCAGGCGTCCGGTTTCACCGACCCGCCCGCCCCAACTGGGCACCTCGAACCGCTTGGTGGCGACGATATACTCGCCAGCATAAATGCCGGTGCCGACAAAATCCTGCAGGCCGACGGTGACCTCGGGAATGTATTTCCGCTCGCGCAGCAACCGGAATCGCAGATCAAAGCTGCGGTCGTAATAGGTGTCGAACCCACCCATGTTCCAGTCCTGGATGGAATTGTACCGAAAGGTACCCGACAGCCACGGGGTCGCCTGAAAGGTCAGGTTGTACCGGGTCTGGCCACCAAACGACGACACGCCGGCGGTGAATTGCCCGTCCGGCAGCATCTCGGCAGACGGCATGTCCATGATCCCGGGCGACCCGTAGAAGTTGAGGCTCGGCGGCGGCAGCGGCACCAGCGTGGGTTCCGCGCTGCGGAGCGCCCCAGCACCCGGCTGACCCTGGGCCAGCACCGCACCGCCCGAAAGCGCACCAATCAGCAGCGTCGCGACAAACGCGCGGCCCCGCCCATTGCCAAGAGCTGACCTGACACGGCAAATGGACTTGTGAAAAAATGCCTTGAACAACACGAAGGACGCCTTTTGCCTATCAGCCTGCCTGCTGAACGTTCTCGGGCCGCTTAGATCACAAAGCAAGCCCCGGTATCAATCGCTGGCCCCGCCAGCGTCCGGGTTTCGGCGGAAACGCGGCATTGCGGTGACAATTGCGGACAGGTCAGGAACTTCTGCGTTCGCCTTCGGCCCGCCGATAGCCCTCGACCCAGCGGCTGATGACGGCGCGGGCGGCATCTGCATCGCTGGCCACCAGCGCATGGCGCAATCCGCGCAGGGCCGACGCCACTTCGATCTCGCTCAGATGGTCTTCCCGCGCGCAGAAGATCTTCGGGAAACGGGTGCCGATCAGATCCGGGCTCAGGGTCAGCTCCTCCTCGAGCTTCTCGCCGGGGCGCAGGCCAATGATCTCGATCGCGATATCGCCATCGGGATTGTCCTCGTCGCGCACCGAATAGCCAGCGCTTTCGATCACCTGGCGCGCCAGCTTCACGATCGGTACCGGCGCCCCCATGTCCAGCACGAAAGTCTCGCCGTCCCGGGCCTCGGCCCCCGCCGTCAGCACCAGCTGCACCGCCTCGCGGATGGTCATGAAAAACCGCTTTACCCTCGGGTCAGTCACCGTCACCGGGCCGCCACGGCTGATCTGGTCCTGAAACAACGGCACCACCGACCCGCTTGATCCCAGCACATTGCCGAACCGCACCATCGTGAACACGGTGTCTGCATGCCGCGTCGCCAGATCCCGCACCACCAGTTCCGCCAGCCGCTTGCTGGCCCCCATCACGTTGGCCGGGCGCACGGCCTTGTCCGAACTGATCAGGATAAAGCGTTCCACCCCGAATTCCGCCGCCTCGCGCGCCAGTGTCTGGGTGCCAAAGACATTGTTGGCCAGACCGGCCAGCGGATTGGCCTCGACCAGCGGCACATGCTTGTAGGCGGCGGCATGCAGCACCACCTGCACCTCATGCTCGGCCAGAACCGCACGCACCTGCCGTGGATCGGTCACCGACCCCAACAGTGGCACCAGATCGATCCCCGTCCCCTCGGTCAGCTGGTCCAGTTCCTGATGCACCGTATAAAGCGCCAGCTCGCTCAACTCATAGAGAACCACCTTGCGGGGCTGGCAGGCCAGCACCTGCCGGCACAGTTCCGACCCGATCGACCCCCCGGCCCCCGAGACCAGAACCACGCGACCGGTATAACTGTCGCTGGCATCGCCCAGCCCGTCGGCCCGCGCCGCACGGCCAAGGAAATTCTGCGGGGCAACCGGGGTCAGCTTGTCGATCAGCGCTTCCTCACCGATCAGCTGCGCAAAAGACGGCAAGGCCTGCACTTCCAGCCCGACTTTCTGCAGCCGCCGGGCAATCTGTGCCTGTTTCGGCTGGCTAAGCGACGGCATCGCCAGCAAGACCCGGTCGATCTGACGCTGTTTGACCAGCTCCGCGATCCGGGCCGGCGGAAACACCGGCAACCCCACCAGGGTCATGCCCTGCAACGAATTGTTATCATCGACAAAGGCCACCGGGTCGATCCCCTCGTGGCTGCGCAACGCCTGTGCCAGCTGGGTACCGGTGGTGCCCGCCCCATAGATCAACACCCGGCAACGCGGCTGCGCCCGGCGATAGATTGCATCCACAACCTGATAGAGCACCGCCCGGCTGGTCACCAGAATGATGAAATAGCTGATCCCAAAGATCACCTGGGTTCCCGGCGGCTGGTTCAACCCGGCCAGCCACGACAACAACGCCATGGTGCCGGTCAGAACCGTGGACAGGATCGCGGTCAGCCCGACCGCATGCCCTTCAAACGCCTTCAACTGGATGCTCGGGATGCCCAGCCACAGGGACAGGACCGCCGCCACCGCCAGCAAATAAGGCAATACTGGCAGGGTCTGAAGCAGGGTCTGGACCGCCGAATTCGGCAATACCTGCACCGTATAGGTGAACAGCAGGGCCAGTGGAATCAACGCGAGATCAATCGCCAGAAAGACATAGGCCTTCTGCTTGCGTGGCAAAGATCTGATCAAGTTCAACATTCAGTCGCTGTCCCTACGACATTCACACCATATAGCAATCGCCCGAAATTTGCGTTTTTTTCAACAGCACGAACGCAATGGATCACTAACAAATTCTTTAACCCTATCCAGCACTACTACGACATCCGAATGACGAGTCCAAACTCTCTTGCGCATAAAGGCGCTGAATCGCCACCCCATTCCGGTCAGATGCCCGCAAAACCAGCGTCAGGCTAAAAGCCAGCCCGGGCGATACGCGCCACGAAACGCTCCAGACTGCCGCTATTTGCAGCCCAGGAACCAAACGTGCTCGAGGATATCGTAAAACGGACGCTTGAGGTCCTCCCCCGTTATGGCAACACCTTCTGGGCCTTGCTCGCCACCCTGTTCTTCGTGGTCCGCGACATCAACAGCTTCCTCATCGCCACCGCCTGACCGCCCCCTCGGCTTTTCATCTTTGTCCAAATACTCTGGGGGAGACGCCCGAAGGGCGGCGGGGGCAACGCCCCCAAACACCAGCGCCAAACACCGGCCCCCATCCCCAACCGATGCCTTGTCGCATCTTTTCAACGTAGCACAGCGAAAGAGGATTCCGGTTCCCGCCGAAATCCTCTAGGAAAGACCAACCTCAATCCGGGCCAAGATCATGTCCCCTGCCCCATTCCCTTCCCGCGACCTGTCCATGGGCCTCGCAGTGCTGCGTGACGGCATCACGTCCGGCGACATCGCCGAGCGTGTCGACTTCGCCCCCGGTGTCTCGCTCATTGCCGATGCTCCGCTGGATGTCGGCGGCACCTGGCGCTCGCCCGCCGGGCGGTTGCTGGAGCTCGACATCTCAATGGCCGGGCGCGGCAACTGGATCGCCCTGCACATGGCGCTGGACCTACCGGATCTGGCCGATATCGCCTTTATCGGCTTTGGCTGCACCGGCGTCGGCCCCACACAGCAGATCATCCGCCCCTGCCTGCGTTCGGGCCTGGATGATGGCGGCTTTGTCGACTGCTTTCTTGATCGCCACATCCTGACCCGTACCGACGCCATCCCCCATGTGGATGCGCTGCACGTGCCCACCTGCCGCACCCTGCCCGAGACCGCACCCTGGAGGGAACTGCTGCTGTTCCTGCCGACCGAACCGCTGCGCTGGCACCTGCACGATCTGCGGATGTTTGCTGCATGACGCTGACCATCGCCATCCCGGTCCATGACGACGAGGCTTTCCTGCTCAGGCTTCTGGGCCGCCTCGCCCGACTTGGCTGTGCCGATCAGCTGGTGGTGGTCGATGACGGCTCCCCCACCCCGCTGGATCACGCCGCCCTCTGCGCTGCCGCGACCCTGCCCGCAGACCGGCTGACCCTGCTGCGTCACGACACCGCCCAAGGCCCCGGTATCGCGCGCAACGTGGCCCTTGCCCATGTCGACAGCGACCACCTGCTCTATCTGGATGCCGACGACCTGCCGACCCGCGAACTGCCGCCGCTGCTGGCGGATTTGGCGAGTCAGACGTTTGATTTCTGCATCTTTCGCCACCACGACACCCGCTCCGAGATGGAGCGCCGCTGGGGCCCCGAGCAGCTGGATGCCCGCCTGTGGCGCGCCGCCGGCACCGATATCGGCGCGCTGACCCCGGTCGGGGCCAAGGCCGCCGCCGCCCTGATGCAGACCGCGAACTATCCCTGGAACAAGATCTACCGCACCGATTTCCTGCGCGCGCATGACATCGGCTGCTCCGACCTTGCAGTGCATGAAGATATCGAACTGCACTGGCGCAGCTTTCTCGCCGCCGACCACATCCTTGCCAGCGATCGCATCGGCGTCATCCATTTCGTCAACGCCGATGGCGACCGGCTGACCAACCGGCTGGGCCCCGAACGGCTTGCGGTTTTCACCGCGCTGGACCGGATCGCTGCGGAGATCGCGACCAGAGAGGCAGACCCCCTGCCCCTGGCCCTGTTCGCCCTGGGGCTGATCGGCTGGATCCATGACCACCTGCTCCCCGAACTGCGCCCCGCCTTTGCCGACCGCGCCCGCGACTGGCTGAACCGCCATGTGGATCCCGCACTCTATCCCGCCATCGACGCGGCCCGGCCCAAAATCCGGGCAGATATCGACCAATTGCTGGTTCCCGCCGCAACGGGCTGACGCAACCATTGCCCCGCCCCGCGCGATTGCCTAGAAGGCGCAAAAGAGCTCACAAAAGATGGATTTCCGACAATGAGTGACCTGAAAAGCCTGATGGGCGTTTCCATGCACAAGGCCGGCAGTTCGGTCACCAACGGGATACTCAAGACCTTCTGCCGCACCCGCGGCTACAAGGTCGACGACATCTCGATTGCGGCCGGAAACTCCGACAAATCCCCGCCCGAGGTCTTTGTCGCCGCGCAGGACGACATGCAGCCCACCGGGTTCTATTACGGCATGGCCCGTGGCCCCTATGTCAAGGACATGCCCGCCCTCGCCGGCCTGCGCCTCGTCGTGCAGCTGCGCGACCCGCGCGATTGCATCACCTCGGCCTATTTCTCTTACGCCAAGAGCCATGTACCGCCCAAGGATCCCGAGCGCCGCAAGAAATTCGAGGCGCGCCGCCAGAACCTGCAGCAAAAGACCATCGACGATTTTGCCAAGGACAGCGCCGCCAATTACCGCATGCGCATGGAAGTGCTCGCCAACCTGTTGGCCGACCACCCGGATGCGCTGGTTCTGAAATACGAGGAAATGGTCACCGATACCGACGCCTGGATGAACCGCATTGCCGCGTTCCTCGACGTGCCGATGACCGATGAGCTGCGCGCAAAACTGGCGGAAAAAGGTGATTTTTCGACCAGCGGCGAAGACACCAGCAAGCACAAGCGCCAGGTCACACCCGGCGATCACGCGCGCAAGCTGGCGCCGGACACCATTGCCGAACTGAACCGGGAACTGGGTCCGGTGATGGAGCGGTTCGACTACACGGTCTGACCCCGCCTTCTGACTCGTCTTGCCGTGGCGCCTTACAAGGGCGCCACGAAAAACGCCGGAGCCCGCGTGCCGTCCTGAACATGGCTCAGAAAGCTGCGCGCGGTGTCCAGCGCCTCGCGGATGGTCACATCCATGTCCAGATACCGATAGGTCCCCAGACGGCCTACGAAACTGACGCCATCAGCCTCTTCCGCCAGTGCCACGTAATCGCCCAGCAGCGCCTTTTCGGCCACCTGCCGGATCGGGTAATACGGGATGTCATCGGGTCCGGCGGCGCGCGAAAACTCGCGGTAACAGATTGACCCCTCGTGATCCTCCCAGGGCGCGAAATGCTTGTGCTCGGTGATGCGCGTATAGGGCACATCGACCTCACCGTAATTCATTACCGCACAGCCCTGATAATCGCCCTCACAGGTGAACCGTTCGAAATCCAGCGTGCGGTATCCCAGGCGGCCCAGTTCGAAATCGAAATACCCGTCCAGCGGACCCGAATAGAACACGTGGTCATAATCCTCCGCCTGACTGCGATCAAACACGGTGTTCAGATGCACGGTGATATTGGCGTGATCCACAATGGCTTGGATCATCGTCGTATAGCCGTTTTCCGGCATCCCCTGGAACTGGTGGAAGAAATAGTTGTCGTCGTAATTAAAGCGCACCGGCAGGCGTTTCAGGATGCTGGCGGGCAACTCGCTGGGGTGACAGCCCCATTGCTTCATCGTGTAGCCCTTGAAGAACGCCTCGTAGAGATCCTTGCCCACGAACCGCATCGCCTGTTCCTCAAAGGTCTGCGGATCGGTGATGCTGGTGTCGGCCTGTTCATCAACGATGAAATCGCGCGCCTCGTCCGGGCGCATGGTCCGCCCGAAAAACTGGTTGATCGTGTGCAGGTTCACCGGCAGCGAATAGACCGCGCCCCCCGTGGTCGCCTTGACCCGGTTCTTGTAGGGCAGAAAGGTCTCGTAGGCGTTGACGTAATCCCAGACCTCGGCGTCGTCGGTGTGAAAGATATGCGGCCCATAGACATGCACCAGAACCCCGGTATCGGCATCCCGCTCGGTATAGCAGTTGCCACCGATATGCGCCCGGCTGTCCACCACCGTGACATCATGCCCCGCCTCGGCCAGATGCCGGCCGATCACGGCCCCGGACAGACCCGCGCCTACACAGAGAATATTCATGCTGTCTTTTTCTTTTGGGCGACAGGTTTTTTTGTTGTCCTGGCGGCTTGGCGTTCGACCTCGGCCTTTTGATCGCGAATGAGTTCCCGCACCAACGGTGCAACAAAATCGCGCATTAACACGTCGCTATCTGCAGGCAAGCTTCTGTCAGCCAGCGGAACCTCCGGCCCTGGTAACGGTTCCAGAAACAACGCATCCCGCCCGAAATAGCGCTCTGCCAAGGCTCGGTTTCCCCGCTCGTATTCCGCCATCAATGCGACGCGCTGTGCATGGGGGATCATCCGTTCAGACTGTTTCGTACCGCTGGCCAGGCTTCTGTCAACCTCGGCACAGGCCATGTTCAACCTGTCGCGAAAGCCCTCCGGAGCCTCGTTCAGCGGCAGGCGACGCATGAATTCCGAGATCAGCGGCGAATAGCTTGCGTTGATATGGTCCGGCTCCTTGAACGCGGATCGGTCCGTCAACCCGATGCTGTCGCAGAACATCTCGATCGGCCCCTGCGTCATTTGCTGTTTTTCATAGATGTTCAGGATCACATTCTCACGTCCGAACAGTTTTTCCAGATGTTTCACATAGCGATCATAATGGATCCAATGGAAATCCTTGCGTACCTTCAGGAAATCCTCGAACGAGCGGTGCATCAGCTTCGGGTTCCACTGCCATTTGACATTCTGCAGATACCAACTTTCCAGCCAAGTATCCTGGCGGCGCAGGGTGAACACCACCTTGACGTCAAACTGCTCTCTGAACTTTGCCAGCACCCGCAGATCCTTGCGCATGCAGATGTCTTCATCACTCAGGATCAGCGCGTGGATGTCGTTGGCCTTGTCGGCGGCACGCCGTTCCAGATTCAAGGCCACGGCCTTTGGATCCCGCAGCCCCGAGAACAGGTCGCTTATCAAGCCGACGTGACGGCGCACCCCGAGCGGATAGAGGAAGCCCTGTCCGATCAGAGGCTGAAAATTTTGAAACAGATATTTCTGCAGGGCAGATGTCGCCGTGCGATGCGCACCGATATGAACAAAAAGCTGTCTTTTCATGCCTGCCTTCGATTCCAGATTATTTTGGGTCTGCTTATCGTCGATCACCGATAGAACCAAGCGACTTTCCTATGCCCCTGGTATGATCTAGAGAACCTTCAACACTGTATTTCACTGAAAGAACCCCATGATCACGCTGCAAGAACTGACCTTGCCCGAAACCGGAATCTGTACCGAGCAAGATCTCTATTTTCACACCCGGGGCGATTTCAGCTATTCCCAGTCGCAGGCCGAGATCTGGCTGGATCAGGGCAGCCTGCTGATGTTGGACACCTATTTCAACCTGCTCAATATCGGCAAATGGCACGAGGCCTGCAACCTCGACGGGCTCGTGGCCGAGTTGAACGGCGCCGGACGCGTCGAACTGCGTATATTTATAGCAATTCCCGGACAATCTTGGGAAACCCTGTTTTGCGAGGTGGTGGACCTGGATCCGGTCGAGCCGGTCACCGCCGACCTATCGCATTACGTCGACCACGCCACGCGCGGGCTGATCTATATCGAGGTCAAACCGCTAGGCAAAGGCGGCGCTACTGTTACCGCCGGACGCTTTGCCACCCGCACAGCCCCCGTAACTCTGCCTCGGCTGGCCGTGTCGATCACCACCTTCAAGCGCGAAAAAGAAGTGGCCAAAACCGCCGCCCGACTGGATGACTTTATCCAGAGCTTTCCGTTCGGTGACCACATCCATGTGCAGGTGGTCGACAACGGCAACAGCGCCGATGTGGCCGAAAACGACCGGGTAACGCTGGTCGAAAATCCCAATTATGGCGGTGCTGGCGGCTTTACACGCGGCCTGCTCGAGGCGGAAAGAAACGGGTTCACCCATTGCTTGTTCATGGATGACGACGCTTCGTTCCAAATGGAAAACATCGCACGCACCTATACCTTCCTAGCTCTGGCCAAGGATCCCAGAACGGCTGTTGCCGGGGCCATGATCAGCAACACCCACAAATGGGCAATGTGGGAAAACGGCGCACGCTTTGATGGCCTGTGCCGCCCCCAGTTTGGTGGCACCGATCTGCGCAACCGCGATGCTGTGTTTGAAATGGAGCACAGGACTGCTGTCGAACGACACGACCTGTTCTACGGGGGCTGGTGGTTCTTTGCCTTTCCCATCACGCAGTTGAAATACCACCCTTTTCCCTTCTTTGTACGGGGCGATGATGTCAGTTTCTCGCTGAAAAACGATTTCAAACCCTACACGCTGAATGGTGTGGTGTCGTTTCAGGATTCCTTTATCGAAAAGGAAAGCCCGCAGGTACATTACCTCGACACCCGCAGCCATCTGATCCACCCGCTGGTGACCGACGAACTTGATCGCAGCGCTCTGCAGTCTGCCAAAGTGGCGGTGATCTTCATCAGCCGCAGCCTGATGAAATTCCATTATGACTCCGCAAGTGCCCAGCTTTTGGCGTGGAAAGACGTCATGGAAGGTCCCGCTTTCTTTGACAACAATATCGACATGGCCGCCCGCCGCGCCACCATCAAGGACATGACGCAAACCGAAGCTTGGCACCCTGCGTCTCAGCACGACCGAGAAGAGCGCCGCAAGAAAACCCTTAAATCCCCTGCGCGGCGGCGGCGGCTCGGCCTTTTGACCCTGAACGGACATCTCGTGCCGTTTTCCGCACGCCGCTGGGACAAGATCGTTCTTGCCGGCGAAAAGCGTCAGTTGCATTTCACCTTTGGCGCATCACAGGTTACCTACTTCAACGGCGCTGGCGACAAATGCTATACGGTGAAACAATCCAAAAGCCGGTTCTTTTCGCTCGGCTGGGATATGGTGAAAACGCTCTGGCGCTACGTCCGCGAATATGACGATCTCAAGAAGGTCTATCGCGACGGTTATGACACCATGGCCACGCGTGGATACTGGCAGGACAAGCTGCCCCTGACCCCGGAAAAACCGGACACATCCGGGGAGTCGAATGTTTCGCGCGCGAAACAAATTTCTGCAAGTCATTGAAAACAAAGGGCGGGAGAGTCAGCCCATGATGGCTTCGTGCATGGCGATGGCCTCGTCCAGATCATCGAAATACTGCATCTGGCCATTTTCCAGGACGATCCCGGAATCGCAGAACTGACGCAGCTGCCCCATGCTGTGGCTGACCATGATGGCGCTGGAATATTTCATCCGCTCGACAAAGACCGCGCGGCTCTTGCGCTTGAACACCGCGTCCCCCACGGCGGTGACCTCGTCCACCAGATAGGTGTCGAAATGGATGCCCATCGACGCGCCGAAGGTCAGCCGCGAGCGCATGCCGCTCGAATAGCTGCGCACCGGCATGTAAAAGGATTTGCCCAGTTCCGAGAAATCCTCGACGAAATTCATCAACTCCTGCGTATCCACGCCATAGATCCGGGCGATGAACCGCACGTTCTGCGCGCCGGTCAACTCGCCATGAAACGAGCCGCCAAATCCCACCGGCCAGGACAGCGTACCATCGCTGACGATCCGGCCCGAATCCGGATTCATGGTGCCCGCGATCATCTTCAGCAGGGTCGATTTCCCGGCGCCGTTCCGCCCCAACAACGCCAGCGACCGCCCCGTCGGCAAGGTCAGGTTCAGATTGTCGATCACCAGCTTGCGCTCGCCCTTGATGCGAAAGCTCTTGGTCAGGTTCTCAAAACGGATCACCGGCGCTTTCTCCCGACATCACCACGGGACGGCAGGGCATTCGCACAGCGAATGTCCCGAGAGCCCCATTGCGGATCACAAGCCCCCTGCCCCATTCCCGACCTCTAGCTCCGGTCGCGAATGCTGTAGAAGATCAGCGCCCCGATCGACCAGATCAACAGCAGGAACAGCGCCGACAGGGCGATCAAAACCGCGCGCTGAGGATATTCTGGCTCGGTCGCCAGCGTCGGCCTGATATAGGTCGCAAGATAACGGCTTTGGCGGGCGGCATCGGCCCGTGCCAATTCCAGCGCGGTCAGCGCCGCGCGATAGGTCTGTTCGGCGTATTCGCGATCTACGGTCAGACTCTCGAACTCGGCGATCAAGGTCGGATAGTCTTCGCCCACGGCCCCGGTGTCGGTGTTGTCGCTGGTAAAGGTCTGACGCTCGATCGTGATGCGTTCACGGATCACATCAATGCGTTGCAGCGCTTTGGTCAGACGCGGGTCGTTGGTATTGGTGGTGCCGCGCAGCAGGTCATATTCGATCAGCGCCTCGGCCAACTGTTGCTGCAGGTTGTTCATCACCCCCATGCGGCCCTGAATGTCGGCCTCGGGGTCGACGATCTTGGTGCGGGTCCGGAACCGCGTCAGCGCCTCGCGCGCGCCCTTGAGCCGCGCCACCGACTGGTCCAGATCGGCGCGGGCATAGCCCATGGCATCCTCGCGCGCCTGATTGTTCAGCGCATTGATCCGGTCCTGGCTCTGGTTGACGATGGCCCGGGTGATCGCCTGCGCGGTCTCGGCATCAAAGGCCAGCGCCTCGACTTCGATCAACCCGGTACCGGAATCAAACGAGATCCCGACAATACGTTGCCAGTACCAGACCAGATCCTCGACCGTGGCGTCCGGCCACAGCGCAAAGGCCCAGTCATGCGGCCAGCCCTGCGCGTAATGCGCGCGCAGATCGACGATCCCATCGACCAGTTCGACCATTTCCTGACTCTGGATGAATTCATACAGAATATCGCTGTCCGAGGCGGTGGTGCCCCCCGAGAACTGCGCCAGCCCGCCCAAAAGCTCGGTGGCACCGCCACTTTCCTGACTGCGCACGGTGAATCCGGCGGTCGAGGCGTATTGATCGTTGGCATGAACCCAGAGGTAATACCCCACCGCCGCCAGCGGGATTGCCACCACCAGCAGGAAACTGGTCAGCAGCCCCCAGTGCCGCCTGCGCATTCTGGCCGGTCCCGCAATCGGCTGGACCTGCACCACCTGTGCCGGGCCGGGTTTAGGTTTGGGTTTGCCACCGACCTTGCCCGGTCCTGGTTTGCCGGTGCCGGGTTTCGCAACTTTTCCGGGCCCCGGTTTACCGCCACCCTTGCCCGGTCCGGGCTTGCCGGGTCCGGGTTTAGCTCCCGGGCCAGGCCCAGGCTTGCCGCCAGGTTTGTCGCCCTCTCCACGTTGCACCGGCACGATTTCGCCCGCCGGTTTATCCCCGTCGTCGGCCCTGTCGGTTTTCTGGTCCATGCCTGTCACCCCGGCCCAAAGCCGTTTGTATCTTTCCCTGATTTCTTACATAGTCGGGCACACAAACGCCAGTATCAGAACGCTTTTTCATGTCCGTCCTGCCGCCTGCCCGATCTTCCGTGACCGCCCCCCACCCTGCCCCGGCCCTGAAGCCAGCGCAGAGCCGCCGCTTTGCCGCCGCGCGCACCATCATGGCGCTGATCCTCCGCGAAATGTCGACCCGCTATGGCCGCACCCCCGGCGGCTATATCTGGTCCATCTTCGAGCCGCTGGCGGCGATCCTGTTTCTCAGTGTCGGGTTTTCGCTGGTGATGCGCTCGCCCTCGCTGGGCACCAGTTTCCTGCTGTTCTACGCCACCGGCTACATGCCCTTTCACCTGTATCAGAGTCTAGCGGGCAGTATCGCCGCGGCCATCCGGTTTTCCCGGCCGCTGCTGCAATACCCGGCCGTCACCTGGTTGGATTCGGTGATCGCGCGGTTCCTGCTGAACAGCCTGACCGGCATTCTGGTCACCACCCTTCTGCTCGCCGGTATCATCACGGCGATCGACGCCCATACCACGCTGAACCTGCCACCCATCGTCGAGGCAATCGGCATGGCGATGTTGCTGGGCGCCGGGGTCGGCACGGTGAACTGTGCGATCAGCGGCCTGTTTCCGATCTGGGAGGTGATCTGGTCGGTTCTCACCCGGCCCCTGTTCATCGCCTCGGGGATTTTCTTTCTCTATGACACCATGCCACCGCTGGCGCAGAAAGTGCTCTGGTACAATCCGCTGGTGCATATCGTCGGGCGCATGCGGTCCGGGTTCTACCCCACCTACACGGCCCCTTATGTCGAGCCGGTCTATGTTCTGTCCGTCAGCCTCATCCTGCTGGCCACGGGGCTGCTGCTGCTGGGGCGCTATCACCGCGACATCCTGAACTTCTGAGGCGCGCGCTCAGGTCTTCCGGCGCATCCGCACTGCCAGGCTGCGCAGCGCGTATTGGGTGAAATGCCAGGCCGCGCGCCGCCGTGACAACCCCAGATGCCCTCTGCAGGCGGCCCAATAGACCCGCGCCGCGCGCCGCTTGTCCGCACTCGCGCCACCCGCATGCACCCGGTAGGTGGCCAACGCCTCGGGCAGGCCGATCACCGGCAGATCCCGTGCTGCGCAGGTCTTCAGGATATCGGCCCAAAGACAGAAATCCTCGGGCACCGCATCGATGGGCATCGGCAGACGGCCCAACTGTTCCCGGTCATAGACCGCCGTCAGGCACCCGATCACCAGCCGCCGGTCCAGCAGATCGCCGAACCCGGCCTTTGCCGGCACCGACTGGCGGCGCAGAGGACGGCCCGCCACATCAACGATATCGTAGCCGGTCCAGGAAAACCCCGCACCCGCCCGCTGCATCGCACTGATCTGAGCGGACAGCTTGTGCGGATGCCACATGTCATCGCAATCCAGAAACGCGATGAACCGCCCGCGTGCCGCTGCGATCCCGGCATTGCGGGCGGCTGCCGGGCACTGCATCTCGCGCTGCTGCATGAGCCGGATCCGGGGATCGTTCTCTGCCGCTTGCCGGACAATCGCAGGTCCGTCATCGGTTGACAGGTTGTCCACGATCAGATGCTCGTAATCGCCCATCTGCTGCGCCTGCACCGAGGCAATGTGATCGGCCAGAAAGGCGGCACCGTTAAAAACCGGCGTTACGATGCTGACCGTCGGGCTCATGAGTGCGGCTCTGCCAGCGCCCGGATCTCGGCGTGGGTCACATCCAGCCGCCCGGCCAGCCCGTCGCGCACAGCACGGCGCATCAGCCGTAGAAAGACGCGACGCTGCCCCGGGTGGTGACGCACCTTGGCCAGCCATTTTGGCAGGATCAACAGGCACGCGGGCCAGAACCGCCAGCCGCCGGCGCGGCGATAGAACAGCAGCAGGTTGCGGTGGTAATAATAAACCTTCCACAGCGGCTGGAATCGGCGCCCGTCAAAGGTCGAACAGTCATGTTCGAACCGCACCGAGGGTTCAAAGCCGATGCGCCCTCCGGCCTGACTCAGCGACAGGGTGAACAGCCCGTCATCGCCATAGACAAACAGCCGACCGTCCGGATACCCCGCCCGCGCAATCGCCGCGCGGGACACGAACAGGCCGACAAAGGTGGCCGCATCGACCGCGATCGCCGGCCCTTCGTAATCCTCTGCCGTGACATGCACACGGCCGCTGAACGGGTTGTAAGAGGGTCGGTTGACCGGACAGAGCGTGCCATCGGGGAAATAGACCGCCGCCGCCACCGCATCCCAGCAATTGTCGGGGAGGGCGTGAAATGCCGCCAGCCCAGACGGGACAGGGCGGGCGTCGTCATCCATCAGCACCATCCAGTCCGGATCGAACCGGTCAGTGGCCCACCGCATCCCGATTTCAAACCCACCAGCGCCGCCAAGGTTGCTGGATTGCGTCAGAACACAGAGGCGCGGATCGTCCTGTTCGGCCAGCCACGCGCCGGTGCCATCGGTGCTGGCATTGTCCACCACCACCACCGCATCCAGATCTGTGGGCGATGCGGCCAGCAGCCGGTCAAGGGTCGCCTGCAGCTTGGCAAGGCGGTCATAGGTGACCACCACTGCCACCAGACGGCAGCCCTGTTTCTGATCCCGATCCGTGGTCACTCCCGGCCCCTGCCTGACTTCTGTGGCGGCTATCCACAAATCCGGACCCGGTGTCAAATGCGGCACAGCGTTCGGGCCGACATTGCTGCTTCGCGCAGAGTCGGGTTGTTTGTTTTCAAGGGCTTGCAGAAATTTGTTTCGCGCGCGAAACAATCAAATATTGGAATGTGAATACACTCACCGGGATTTCAGCCAACCCTGCAAGGCTGCGAAGAGATCGGCATCAACCCCACCACCGGTCAGTTCGATGCGCGCGGCCTCGGGATCAAACCGCGCCTCAATGCGGCTCTCGGTAAGCCGCCGGGTGATCGAGTCGCTGTCCAGCCCGCTGAGCCGGGGCCGCGGGGCAGGGGACGTTAACGATGCGGTTTCCGGCGCGGTGTCCGCCGTTTGCGCCCGCGTCCAGTCGCGCAGAACCCCGGTCAGGATTTTCAGCTCTGCCTCGGCCGTCTCTGGCAAGGCCTCTCTGAGCCGAGCCCCCAGTTTAGAGCCGAATTGGTGATCTTCCTGCAGGGCCTTGGCCAGCCCCAGACCCAGTTTTTCGGGGATCGCGGCGGGAAAGCGCAGCACCCGGTCCAAAGGCTCTACCAGCGTCAGGAAAGAGCCGATCTTGGAGCGGCGCGATCGGCTGACTGATCCGAACAGCCCACGCAGGGCCGCGCGCGGGGTGGGATAGACACCCTCATGCACGGACCGTTGGGCAATGCGGCCTTTTTCATAGAGGCTGAGGGCGGCGCGGATCTCGTTTTCCTCGACCATCGCCACGTAGGCCTCCTGCGCATCCGCCGGGCTGATGATACGAGCCTGAACCGTGGCAAACCGGTCGTCCTGATCCGCCGCATGCAGTCGCCGCAATGCGCCAAGCCGCCGCCAGCCCGAGATCAACCCATAGCGCGCAGGGCCCTTGGGGGCGGGCAGGGTGACAACCTCGATCGGGGTCTGCTGGCCGCGCGCGCGCAGCGAGGTCATCAGCGCCTCCATCTCTTCATCGTCCGGCTGGATCATGCGGTCGCGCACCAGATGGGCGTCATCCACCGCGTCCAGCGGCAGCGCCTCGATCATCCGCCCTTCGGCACGGGCTGTGCGCAGCGTATCGGACAGTTCTGCCAATGCGGCATTGGCGCTGGTCTCGCCCGCCACCTGCGCGATCGGGGCCGGAGAGATCGGTCCGCGCGCGGTGGCCGCCGGTTCCGCCTGAAGAAACCCGTTCTGCGCCGGGGTCAGTCGTTTGCGTTTGGCCATGATAGCTCCCCTCTATTGCGCCGCTTCTGCCTGCTGTGCGGCCAGTTCCTCGCGCCGCCAGATGCCCAGCAACAGCCGCTTGAAGGCGGCGTAGGTGGCATCAAAGGTTTCGCGGCCTCTTGCATAGGTCTCGCGGTTGAAATCGCGGTAATCCGCCTCGTAGATGCCCGAGACCTGTTCGCCCGCCTGACCGATAAGTGCCGTGAAATCCTGCCGGTGTGGTGACAGGGTTTGGCCCAGATAGGCCTGCATCAGAGCCGAAAGTTCGCCCTGCTGTGCGGCGTCATAGCGGGTGATGACCGCGCGCACCGCATCCCATTCAAAGCCCATCTCGGGCCGTCCCAACGCGCGGGCGGCGACGTTTTCACCGTCTTCGATGCTGGCAAAAGTGGAATGCAGCATGTCAAAGAACCGGCCGGTGGAGTCAAATTCGAGAAACGACGCTCCCAGAGGCACCAGCAGGATATCCGCCGCCGCCAGCCCGTTGATGGTGAGATAGCCAAGGGCCGGGGGGGTGTCGATGAAGACGAGGTCATAGTCATCCAGCACCCCGTCTTCTTCCAGCCGGTCGGTGAGCGCATCCCAGAGTTTCCAGCCGCGTGCGGCCATGCGCCAGACCGGCACTTGGAATTCCGCCCAGTAAAGATTCAGCTGCGCCCCGATCAGGTCGATATTCGGCCAGTGGGTGGTTTGGATCAGATCCTGCGCCCGGATGTCGAGCGCCTCGGTCAGGGCCTCGTCCAAGGGTTGTGGCGCCTCGCCGCGATCCAGCCGGCGTTGGTTGTCGGCGCGCAGATGTTCGCCGTAGTGACGAGCGAGAAGGGGAAAGGCAGTCTGCCATTCATCCTCGACCGTGCCGCCAAAGATCGAGGTCATCGACCCCTGGCTGTCCAGATCGATGACCAGCACCTTGTAGCCATCCAGAGCGGCGGACATCGCCAGATGCGCTGCGGTGCTGGTCTTGCCAACCCCGCCTTTGAAATTTGCCACTGCAACCAGCTTTGCAGGCAATCCTTCGGGCCGGTAAGGGCGGTAGTTCTTGGCTTTGGAGCCTTGCGCGGCAAAATGCGCCCGCAGTTTCAAAACCTCGTCCAGCGTGAACCACTTGGCGCCGCCAGCGGTTTCGCTGGTGCCTTGTGGCAGGTCGGGGTTCTGTTTCAGCACGCGGCGGAAATGGGCCTGTGCCACGGGGATCAGATAGCGGGTGATTTCCCAGGTGGAAAACAGGCGCAGCTGTTTTCGCCCCGCTTCGTTCAATCCCCGACTGGCGAGATCAGCCCGGCCCTGGGTGCAGGCAGCAGCGATGTCCGCAAACCCGGCGGTGCCGGTTGGCGTGCCGATTTCCGCAAGCGCCACATCAGGATCGATGTTGAAATAGGGCGGAAGCCCTGCGGTGTCTTTTGCCATGATGCCTGCTCGATGTGCTGTGTTTTCGTCAGGATAGCACGAAACACATGACATGGAAGAAAAACCATCACAAACGGTGATTTTCTCAAGCAATTCGACGCTTTGCCAAGGGCGCGGGGGCGGCGTTTGTGGCGCTGTAGCTTTTTTTGATCTGTTAGATTCGTGTTATTTATGTGTTACGGCAAATTTGGATGTCGCGCAAAGCCTTGTGACAACAGTATTTTCCAGTGATTTTTCTGGGCGTGGTGACTCTGAACCCCCGAAAGAGCGACTCTGAAGCCACGTTCAGGCGATTCCGAACCCCCGTTGCTGCGGCCTGTGGATAACCTTAGGGTGAGTGTCATCGAAACCACGATAAAACGAGTCGGATACCGACCGAAAGTAGGGCGATGAGCAGGGCAGTGACAGCAGGCGGCGGAGGGCTTCTTCCGGACCGGCATCGGCAGAGTGATTTCTTTCTCTGCGATATTTTTGATGCGATCCCCAAGGATGATCTTGCCAGCATGGAGCATCCGTTGTTTTCGCTGGCGACGCGACCGGACCGGCGAATTCTGGATTACGAGCATAACGCGACGCGGATCACGGTGACGCCATCGGTGCGGGGGTTGGCGACGATTCACGACAAGGACATCCTGATCTTTTGCGTCAGCCAGCTGATGGCGGCGATCAATGCCGGGCGCCGGGTCAGCCGTACCCTGCATCTGAAGGCGCATGATCTGTTGGTGGCGACGAACCGCGAAACCTCGGGCGATTCCTATCGCCGGCTCAGGGATGCGTTCGAGCGGCTGGCCGGGACACGGATCACCACCAATATTGTCACCGGCGAGACCGAGACCACCACGGGTTTTGGCCTGATCGAAAGCTGGGAGATCGTGCGCAAGACACGCGGGGGCCGCATGGTCAGCGTGGCGGTGACCCTGTCGGACTGGCTTTATCGCGCGGTGCTGAGCAAATCGGTGCTGACCCTGAGCCGGGATTATTTCCGGCTCAGAAAACCGCTGGAGCGGCGCATCTATGAACTGGCGCGCAAACATTGCGGGCGGCAGGCGGAATGGGTGGTGTCGGTGGACACGCTGCTCAAGAAATCCGGGTCCGCCAGCCCGCGCCGGGTGTTCCGCGCCATGCTGCGCGACATGATCGGGGCCGGGCATCTGCCGGATTACCAGATTGAGGAACGCCCCGGTGATCTGATCCGGTTCAGCCAGCGCGATCCGGTGATCGACGTCCCTCCACCGGTTCTGGGGGCCGAAGCACTGGAGGCCGCGCGCGCCTTGATGCCGGGGGTCGATGTCTATGCGCTGGAGGCGGAATGGCGTGGGGTTTGGGCACGGTCGGGCGCGCCGCGCCTGCGCAAGCCGGACGCCGCCTTTGTCGGTTGGGTGAAGAAACGCAGCCAGCGCAGGTGATCAACTTGTGCATGGGGTGCAGAGAGCGGGTGACGCGGAGGCGGGCCATTGCTAAACCCGGCGACAGTAGAGTGAAGAGGGTGCGCTGATCATGCAGATTGAAAAAACGCCACTGCCGGGTGTGCTGATCCTGACGCCTGCGCGGTTTGGCGATGAGCGGGGGTTCTTTTCCGAAAGCTGGAACCGCAAGCTGCTGGCCGAGCATGGGATCGATCTGGATTTCGTGCAGGACAATCATTCGATGTCGGTGGCGGTGAACACGCTGCGCGGGCTGCATTTTCAGGCGCCACCCCATGCTCAGGACAAGCTGGTGCGCTGTGGGCAAGGTGCGTTGTTTGATGTGGCGGTGGATATCCGCAAGGGCTCGCCCACCTACGGGCAGTGGTTCGGCACTGAATTGACGGCCGAGAACGGGCGGCAATTGCTGGTGCCGCGCGGCTTTCTGCATGGGTTTGCCACGCGCGCCGAGCGCACCGAAATCCTGTATAAATGCACCGATTTCTACGCACCCGAATCCGATGGCGCGGTGCATTGGGACAGTTGCGGTGTCGATTGGGGGCTGAGTGGGGCGCCGATCCTGTCGGGCAAGGACGCCGCTGCGGGGGCGCTGGCGGATTTTGACAGCCCGTTTGTATGGGAAGAGTGACAGTATGAAACTGGTGGTAACAGGCGGTGCAGGGTTCATCGGTTCGGCGGTGGTGCGGCAGGCTGTGGGGCAGGGGCATCAGGTGGTCAATCTGGATGCGCTGACCTATGCGGCCTGTCTGGACAATGTGGCCAGTGTTGCGGAGGCCGAAAATTACAGCTTTGTGCAGGCCGACATTCGCGACCGCGCGGCGATGGATGCGGTGTTTGCCGATCATGCGCCCGATGCGGTGATGCATCTGGCGGCGGAATCCCATGTGGACCGGTCGATCGACGGCCCCGGCACCTTTATCGATACCAATATCACCGGCACCTACACGCTGCTTGAGGCGGCACGCAGCTTTTGGGTGGGCGCGGGGCGACCCGAGGGGTTTCGCTTTCACCATATCTCGACGGATGAGGTCTTTGGCAGTCTGGGTCCCGACCCGGAAACCGATGGGCAGTTCACCGAGGACACGCCCTATGATCCGCGCAGCCCCTATTCCGCCTCCAAGGCGGCGAGCGACCATCTGGTGCGTGCCTGGCATGAAACTTACGGTTTGCCGGTGGTGCTGACCAATTGCTCCAACAATTACGGCCCCTATCATTTCCCAGAAAAGCTGGTGCCTGTGGTGATCCTGAACGCGCTGGCCGGGAAACCGATCCCGGTCTACGGGGCGGGTGCCAACGTGCGCGACTGGCTTTATGTCGAGGATCATGCGGATGCGCTGCTGACGGTGCTGCAAAAGGGTGAACTCGGGCGCAGCTATAATATCGGCGGCGAGAACGAGGCCAGGAACATCGATCTGGTGCGGATGATCTGCGCGATTTTGGATGAGAAACGCCCCGGGGACAGATCCTACGGCGAGCAGATCACCTTTGTGACCGACCGCCCGGGCCATGACATGCGCTATGCGATTGATCCCACGCGCATCCGCGAAGAGCTGGGCTGGCGGCCTTCGGTGACGCTTGAGCAGGGGCTGGAAAAGACGGTGCAGTGGTATCTGGACAATGAAAGCTGGTGGCGCGCGTTGCAGGATCGTGCCGGCGTGGGCGAACGGCTTGGGACCAGCTCATGATCCTCGTTTTCGGCAAAACCGGGCAGGTGGCGCGGGAACTGGCGGTGCAGGCGGATGTGACCTGTCTTGATCGCGGGGCCGCGGATCTGGCGGATCCGGCGGCTTGTGCGGCAGCGATCCGGGCGCAGAACCCGTCGGCGGTGATCAACGCCGCGGCCTTTACCGCGGTGGACGCCGCCGAAGAGCGCGAAGCCGAGGCGACGGTGATCAATGGCGCAGCCCCCGGCGCAATGGCGCGGGAATGCGCGGCCCTTGGCATCCCCTTTGTGCAGATTTCGACCGATTACGTGTTTGACGGTAGCGGTGACACCCCGTGGCAGCCTGGTGACGTGACCGGCCCGCTGGGGGCCTATGGGCGCAGTAAGCTGGCGGGAGAGCAGGCGGTGGCCGAGGCCGGTGGAACCTATGCCAGTCTGCGCACCAGCTGGGTGGTGTCGGCGCATGGCAACAACTTTGTCAAAACCATGCTGCGGCTTGGGGCCGAGCGGGACGCGTTGACCGTGGTGGCGGACCAAATCGGCGGGCCGACCCCGGCGCGTGATATTGCGGCCGCCTGTCTGACGATGGTCAAAACCCTCGCATCAGAGCCTGATAAACGCGGCATCTATCATTTCGCGGGTGCGCCCGATGTCAGCTGGGCCGAGTTTGCCCGTGCGATCATGGCGCAGGGTGGCCGGGACTGTACCATCACCGATATCCCGAGCAGCGATTATCCGACCCCGGCGGCGCGTCCGGCCAATTCGCGGCTGGACTGTTCCAGCTTTGAAACCGCTTTTGACATGAAACGGCCCGATTGGCGTGATGGGTTGGCGGCGATACTGAACGATCTTGGAGAGGCCTGATTTCATGAGCACACGCAAAGGCATCATTTTGGCCGGCGGATCCGGCACGCGGCTCTATCCGATTACCATGGGGGTCAGCAAACAGCTCTTGCCGATCTATGACAAGCCGATGGTCTATTACCCGCTGTCGGCCCTGATGCTGGCCGGGATCCGCGAAATCGCGATCATCACCACACCGCAGGATCAGGCGCAGTTTAAGCGCACCCTCGGGGACGGCAGCCAGTGGGGCGTATCGCTGACCTATATCGCGCAGCCCAGCCCTGACGGTCTGGCGCAGGCCTATATCCTGGCCGAGGATTTTCTGGACGGTGCTCCGAGCGCCATGGTGCTGGGCGACAACATCTTCTTTGGCCACGGATTGCCGAAACTGATGGCGCGTGCCGATGCGCAGGACACGGGAGGCACGGTGTTTGGCTATCACGTGGCCGATCCGGAACGCTATGGCGTGGTGGCGTTTGATGCGGATGGCGCGGTGCGCGAGATCATCGAGAAACCCGCGATGCCGCCGTCGAACTACGCGGTGACCGGGCTGTATTTTCTGGACGGCAGCGCCTCGGCGCGGGCGCGCGAGGTACAACCTTCGGAGCGCGGTGAGCTTGAGATTACCTCGCTGCTGAGCATGTATCTGGCGGACGGGCTGCTCAAGGTGGAAACCATGGGGCGGGGTTATGCCTGGCTCGATACCGGCACCCACGCGTCCTTGCTGGACGCGGGAAATTTCGTGCGCACGCTGGAGGAACGGCAGGGGTTGCAGGCGGGCTGCCCCGAAGAGATCGCCTATGAACAGGGTTGGATCAGCGACGAAGAACTGGCGGCGCGGGCCGAAATGTTCGCCAAGAATACCTATGGCGCCTATCTGGCAGGGCTGTTGAAGTAGGGCATTTGAGCCTGCGGTTTCCGTTGCACGGCTTGCGCGGGATATTGCGCCAGCCATCTGCCCCCGGTTGCTTATTCCGCGTCTAGGATCGTGCGCATGGCCCAGTTTTCCAACGGTAGGTGAAAGGAGTTCTCGAGATCACCGTGTAGTTATCAGAAAATGTTGGTGAGGTGGACCAGATCCGTATCATTGCTTGCCCGTTTCCGGGGCCGTATTGTTGTTCGATGGCGGTGTAGATATCGTTTTCCGTCGCGATGCAGTTCCCCCTGATAAAGGTCGTGTCGATCGGATTCGCAGGCTCGGCATTGGGGCTGGATGGTGAGGCGGGCGTATTGGTGACCGGCGCGTCCGAAGGATCAAATTGCGGGTCGCGGTTCGGGCAGGCCCGTAACACCGATCTCAAGGCCTGTGCGGAGCCACGCAAGGTTATATTATACCGGATTTCACCGGCTTGGGTATCAACCGAGATAGCGGCCTGCGATCCTGAGAAAAGCGCATCCACCAGACGCAACCCTTCTCCCGCGTATAGTGGGGCACCATAGCGTGCCTGCCCATGCGCCGAGACGTCAAAGAGCGGTATCATAAAGGACAGTCGGTCATCGACAGTGACACGCAGGATGCCGTTATCGGCCAGCGGTGTACCGCCTTCGTGAACAATACCCAGGAGAGCTTGATCATTCTCGCACATCGCCACGAAACAGAAACTGGAGCCAGCCGACAGAACAGGGCAATTCATTGCCTTCTGATCCGGTCCGTTGACCGTGTGCCAGACGTTTTGCTGCGCTGTTGCGGCCACAGTGAAGAGCGTGGTGAGGAGAAGCCCAAGGGCAACCACTTTGTACATAGAAATACCCTGCAACAGCAATGCGCTGAGTATTGTCGGAATGGAACGATAGGGTCAAGCGAGCAGGGGCTGTGTCAGATAAACACCCCCGGACGCAAACCGGGGGCGTTTATCTGACAGGTTCCGGGTTGGAAATCGCTGACGCAATCACCTGCACGGGACGGGGCGATGACTCCGCAAAAGTTTTGCTTTCGCTTTGTCGCCTAACGCGTTTGCCGTGACAGACGCGTTAGATATTCCCGGCGGCGCTGAAGACACCAAAGAAGTTGCCGATGACGTTGGAAACGGTCAGGGCATCGTTGATCGGGGATTCGGTTGCCATGACCAGATCGTCCGGGTTGATCTGGAAGCGGCGTGCCGAGAACAGGCCGTCGGCCGTGGTCAGATCAAGGCTGAAGACCACCCGGCTCTGGCGCGGGCCGCGCACGCCGGCGCGAGAGGCTGAGGCCGGGTATTCACGCAGGACCAGCAGCCCTTTGGGATCGGCCTTGTTGTCCTGAAACCCGCCCATGATCGCGACTGCATCCATCGCTGACACGTCATCCTTGGTAAAGGTGTAGAGGTCTTCCTTGCCGGTCGCGCCGAAGGACAGGAAATAGCGTTCGTCTTCTTCCAGAAACACCCGGTCACCGCCGCGCAGCAGGGTATCCAGCGAGGGGTTGTTCAACAGCTTGTCCACCGAGGTGCCATAGATCGACCCGCCGCGCATCAGCCGGATCTGCGGATTGTTCAGGTTCGAGCTGATGCCGCCACCTGCCGAGATCAGCCCCAGCACCGAATAATTGCGGTCGGGCATCGGATAGGTGCCGGGTTGCAGCACGCCCGAGACCAGATCGACCGAGTTGTTGCGGCCTTCGGTCATCGACAATTGCACCTGGGCCGATGGCACAATCATTTCAAACGAGGTCTGCAATTCCTCGCGCGCCAGATCCGGGGTCAGGCCGATGACGCTGACATTGCCCACATAGGGCATGAAGATCGACCCGTTAGAGGCAACCTCGACATCGGTCAGCTGGATTTCCTTTTGCTCGGTCGTGGTCAGGAGCGAGTTGTCCGAACTGTCCCAGATGCGCACGTTCAGCGAGTCGCCGGGCTGGATGATCTGACTGCGCGCACCCTGGCTGGCCGAGATCCAGCCGAGATGTTCCTGTTTGCCGGTGGCGGGCCATTGCGCCACCGTCGGCAGGAAGGCCCGGGTCACCGAATAAAGCGCGAACTGGGCGGTTTCCGTATTTGCTTCTTTCAGGATTTCCTCGCTGGCCGGGGCGCCGCCGGGAAGACGGGAACAGCTGGTCAGAACCGAGACCAGCGCCAGCGCTACAAAAATCTTTGGAAGAATGTTCATATACAAGGGGCCTGTATTCAATGTTCAGGGGCTGGCAGTTGCCAGCACGCAAGATACTGTTACAGGAAAACCGGTCAACTGCGCGAGGGGGCAGATGCAGTTTCCCAAGACAATCGTACTGGGTGCAACAGGTCGTATCGGCATGATTCTGCGCAAATGCTGGGATCAGCGGGCGATTTCGTGGCAAACCCGCAAACCACGGGCCGGAGCAGGCTGGGTGGTTGTGGATCCTCTGGGAGAACCCGAGGCGCTGAAGCGCGCCGCAGACGGGTGCGCGGCGATTCTGTGTCTGGCCGGGGTGGTGCCGGGCCGGTCGGGGGCGGGCGCAATGGCCGACAATATCGCCCTGGCTGAGGCCACCCTGCGCGCCGCGGCGCCGGGCACGCGGGTGTTGCTGGCCTCATCCGCGGCGGTCTACGGGGCGACGCCGGGTCTGTTGCACGAAGACTGCCCGCCTGCGCCGCTGTCGGATTATGGACGCGCCAAGGCCGCGATGGAGCGGCGCGGCGCGGAACTGGGGGCGGCGCGCGGTGTCGCGGTGACGGCGCTGCGCATTGGCAATGTTGCCGGGGTCGATGCCATCCTTGGCGGCTGGGCTCCGGGGTTTCGGCTTGATCAGTTTGCCGACGGGCGCACGCCCCGGCGCAGCTATATCGGTGTGCAGACTCTGGCCAGTGTGCTGCACGACCTGATTGCAGCACCGGACCTGCCCGGTGTTCTGAATGTCGCCGCACCGGGGGGGATCGAGATGGGCGCGCTGCTGGATGCCGCCAATCTGGGCTGGACGCCGCGAGCTGCACCCGATACCGCCATTGCCGACGTTCAGCTTTGCACCGACAGGCTCGCAGGGATCACAGGCCTTGAGGCCGCTGACAACGAGGCGGCGGGGATGGTTGAGCAATGGCGAAAAACAGGCTCTGACATAGGATAGACGACATAAGATGACCTGGCAAAAACGTACTCTGGATCTGGTCTTTGCCCTCCTTCTGGTGGTGATCCTGGGGCCGATCCTGATCGGGTTGCTGATCTGGTTGCTGCTCAAGGAAGGGCGGCCGCTGTTTTATGTGGCCGAGCGGATGAAAGGCGTGGATCAGCCCTTTATGCTGTGGAAGCTGCGCACGATGACAGTGGTGGACACCGATACCGGCGTTTCCGGAGGCGACAAGGCGGCGCGGATCACCGCGACGGGAGCTTGGTTGCGGTCGCGGCGGCTGGACGAATTCCCGCAGCTCTGGAACATCATCCGGGGCGATCTGAGCTTTGTCGGCCCGCGCCCGCCCTTGCGGCAATATGTCGAGGCTTATCCCGAGCTGTATCGCGAGGTGCTGAAATCGCGCCCGGGCGTCACCGGGCTGGCCAGTATCGTCTATCACCGGCACGAGGCTGCGTTGCTGGAGCGCTGTGCCACGTCGGAAGAGACGGACGCGGTCTATCGGCGCATCTGCGTGCCGGCAAAGGCACGGCTGGATCTGATCTATCAGCGCCACCAGAGCATCTGTCATGATTTCGATCTGGTGTTCCAGACCATCGGCAACCTGTTTCGCCGGAGCCACAAGACGTGATCAGGGTCTTCATGACCGGACGGCATGTGCATCGCTCGCCCCTGCGCTATCCGGCGCTGGCGGATTTGTTTCAGGGCGAGATTACGCAGGTGGATCGTCCGGAGGCGGCGGACCTTTACGTCTTTTCCCATAGTGTCGACATTGCCGAGGCCCCGCATGCGATGGTGGCGGACTGGCGGGCGCGGCGACGTCCGGTCGTGCTGCTGTCGGAAGAACCGTTCTGGGATACGATCTGGACCCGCCGGCCGTTAGAGCGGCATATCAGTGTCGAAACCGGGTTCGGTGCGCTGCCGGTGGTGCAGCTGACCCATACCACCAGCGCGATTTTCCGGTTTCAGGAGATCCCCTATTACCTGCTGACCAATGACCGTTTCGCCAATACCTATCGCTGGCGGTTTGCCCGCAATGCCAGCCGTGGTGCACGGCAATGGCGCGCCTATTTTGCGGCGCGTGAAGCAGAACTGACCTTTATGTTCGAGCGCCGCCCCGGAGCGCAGCATGACGTGGCATGGCCCGCCGGCGACATTGTCGGTCTCTGCGCTTGGCGCACCGAACTGGCGGAACGCTGCGAAGGCGAAAAGGTACAGCGGCTGGGGCAAAGCTGGCAGGGCGGGATCAGCCGGTTTGATCTGGCAAACTGGCATTTTGACAAGCTGATGCGGCTGGATGAGGCGACCGGCACCTTGGCGGCGATCGAGAACACCCATCAGCCCGATTATCTGACCGAAAAGCTGTTTGACGCCTTCGCCTGCGGCGCAAGGCCACTTTATTATGCCAGCCCCGGCCACCGGCTGCACCGGCTGGGCCTGCCCGAAACGTCCTGGCTGAATCTTCATGGGCTGACGCCCGAGCAGGCGGCAGAGCAGGTCCGCCAGCCGTTTGCCGGGGTGAATTTCATCGCGGCGTTTCACGCGGCACAGGTGCGGCTGGCGGCGCTGTTTGGTGATGCCGGGGCATTGGTGCGCGAACGTCGGCGGCTCAAAGCCGAATTATTGGGCGAATTTGCAGCGCTGTTGGAAGCACCGGGAGATATTGTGCCGGAAGAGCGCCCCTGAGCCGACCCCGCGGGAGCACCCTCTTGTGACAGGGGGAAAACCATATTATCGCAGGACGCAATCGCGAGGTGAGCATTCAACATGACCAAGACAGCATTGATTACCGGGGTGACTGGACAGGATGGTTCCTATCTGGCGGAATTCCTTCTGGAAAAAGGATACGAGGTCCACGGCATCAAGCGCCGGGCTTCCTTGTTCAACACTGGCCGTGTGGACCACATCTATGAGGATCCGCATGTGGATCACGCCCGGTTTCAGTTGCATTACGGCGACCTGTCGGACACCTCGAACCTGACCCGCATCATCCAGCAGGTGCAGCCTGACGAGGTGTATAACCTGGGCGCGCAGTCCCATGTCGCGGTCAGTTTTGAAGCGCCGGAATATACCGCCGATGTCGATGCGCTCGGCACGTTGCGCCTGCTTGAGGCGATCCGTTTCCTCGGGCTGGAGAAAAAGACCCGGTTTTATCAGGCCTCGACCTCGGAGCTCTATGGTCTGGTGCAGGAAACCCCGCAGAAAGAGACCACACCGTTCCACCCGCGCAGCCCCTATGCGGTGGCCAAGATGTATGCCTACTGGATCACGGTCAACTACCGCGAAGCTTACGGTATGTATGCCTGCAACGGCATCCTGTTCAATCACGAGAGCCCGCGCCGCGGCGAGACATTCGTGACCCGCAAGATCACCCGCGGTCTGGCCAATATCGCGCAAGGGCTCGAGCCTTGTCTTTACATGGGCAATATCGACGCGCTGCGCGACTGGGGCCATGCCAAGGATTACGTGCGCATGCAGTGGATGATGCTGCAGCAGGACGTGGCCGAGGATTTTGTCATCGCCACTGGCGTTCAATATAGCGTTCGCGAGTTCATCACATGGTCCGCCGCCGAACTGGGCATCAGCCTGCGGTTCGAAGGCGAAGGCATCGACGAGGTGGCCATTGTCGACGCGATCGAGGGCGACAAGGCTGCTGCGCTGGCGCCGGGGGATGTAATCATGCGCATCGATCCGCGGTATTTCCGCCCGGCCGAGGTTGAAACCCTGCTGGGTGATCCCACCAAGGCCAAGGACCGTCTGGGCTGGGTACCCGAGATCACCACGCAAGAGATGTGTGCCGAGATGGTGGCGCAGGATCTGGACGCCGCGCGCCGCACCGCCCTGTTGCGCAGCCACGGTTTTCAGGTTGCGCATTCGGTAGAAGGCTGATCGGGGCCGGGGTTGAGGTCGGAATTGGGCCGGGGGAAATGACATGACGCTTGCAATCCTGAACCTGTCCGGGCTGGACGAGGCAGGGTGGCGGCCCTGGTTCGAGACGGTTCTGCCAGACAACACCGACTGGCAGGTGGCGGAGGATCCTGACGATCTGCCCGCTGCCGACAGATATGTGCTGATCTATGACGCCCCGGACGCACAGTTCCTGCGGGCGATGCAGGACGGGGTGCCGTTCGAACAGGTCATCGCCGGCTGGACAGACCATGCCCGACAGGTTCTGGGCCGCTGGCGCAAGGCGCGCCGCCGTCTGTATCTGATCGATGCCGATGCATTTGGTGCTGCCCCCGAGATGCTGGCCGAAAGTCTTGGCGGTTGGCTGGGCTGCGAGATGGGCACACCGCCCGCCTCCGAGCACGAGGCCGAGGCGCATCCTCTGGCTATTCTGGCGGCACAGGCGGCGCATAGTCTGGACCCGGTACGCCAGCTGGCGGACGAGCTTGAGGTTGGCGGCATGTCACCCCGGCTGGCCCGGAAAGGCAGCGAAGCGCGGATGGGCGCGGCCTATGTGGTGCTGCAGGAGCAAGCTGCGGCGGCGGAAAAGAGCACTTCCCAGAACAAGCAACTGGACAAGGCCAAGGCCAAGACAAAGGCTGCGCAGGCGGACCGAACCAAGACCCGGCGCGATGTGAAGACCCTGACGGCAAAGCTGGAAGAGGCTGCCGCCGAGACCGGCAGCCTGCAGGCAGAGCTGGCGGCTCGGGACGACGCGGTCAAGGTCGCGCAGGCAGGCGAGGCCGAGGCCCGCAAACAGATCGACACGCTGAACGCAAAGCTGGAGAAGGCTGCTGCCGATCTGAAGGCTCAGAAAGATGCGGCCAAGGCGGCGCAGACAGGCGAGGCCAAACGCGGCCAGCAGGTCGAGACGCTGACGGCAAGGCATGAACAGGCGACGGCAGAGGCAAATCGTCTGGAGGCCGCCCTGAAGGCCGAAAAGGAAACGGCGACCGTCGCCGCGCAGGCCGCACAGGCGCTGTTTCACGAAGAGATCGAGCTGTTGCAGCAACAGTTGATGACTGTGCAGCAGGCACTGGAGCAGGAATATAGCGACGGGCTGGCGCTGCGCAAGGAGGCGGGCAGCGACCGGCATCAGCTGCGCAGTGACATGGACCGGATGCGGTCTGCTGCCGAATTGGAACAGCTGCGCCTGTCGACGATGTTGCAAGAACAGGCAGAGCAGATTGCCGCCCTGCTGGAAGAGCAGCGGACGCTGACCACTGAACTTGATCGCAGCCGTGAAGAGGTGGATGCGCTGCTCGCCTCGACCTCATGGCGGGTGACCGCGCCTCTGCGCCGGGCCCGGCTGGCCGTGGTCAAACCGACATGAGCACAGCAGAAGTTCTTTATATCGGGTGTGGACCCGCACCCGATATCGACCCGGATGCCGAGCGCGTGGTGCTGGTGGAGCCCAGCCCCGATCACGTGCCGGTCATTCGCGGGCAGGTCCGCGAGATGGGTAGCCGGGTGCGCCTGATCCCCGCTGCCGTGGCGGCGGAAACCGGCAGCGCGCCGTTTCACATCTGCAATTTCTCCGATCTTTCGGGGTTGGACGTGCCGGCGGCGCTGTTTGACCTGATGCCGGGGCTGAAACAGGTCAAAACCGCCGAGGTTCAGACTCTGTCGGTGGCTGATTTGCTCAAACAGGCCCGGATCCGGTCGGATGGTTATGTGTTGCGCTGCGAGGCCCCCGGAGTGGTGCCGCAGCTCTTGCACCAGTTGCTGGCGGAACAGGGGCTGGACCGGGTTGCGACCCTGTGGCTGACCGTCGGGGCCGAACCGTTTCACGGGCCGGGCAGCGATGCGGATTCGGTGATCCGGCTGTTGCAGGATCATGGCTATCGTCTGTTGGCGCGCGAAGACGAGGCGGATCCGGATTGGCCCTGCCTGAAATTTGAGCAGGACAAAGGGCTGCTGGAGCTGACCCGCGCCCGCGACGCCGCCAATGCCGCAGCGACAGAGGCGCAGCGCACGCTTGAAACCGAACGTGCCGAAATGCTGGTCCGGCTGAAAGAGAGCGACGCGGCCCGTCAGGTGGCCGAAACCAAAGCGGCCGAGATGCAGGCCCAGCTGGAAGCGGGGGCCGCCGAGACCAAGGCATTGCAGGATCGGGTTGCGACGCTGGATGCGGAGGTGAACAGCGCCCGGACCGAAGGGCAGGCCCGGATCGAAGCGATGCAGGCCGATCTGGCAAATGTGCAGGACCGGGCCAAGGCCTTGGGTGCGCAACGGGACGGCCTGCGCACGCAGTCCGAAACATTGGTTCGCGAACGGGATGCGGCCCGTCAGAACGGACAGGCGCAGCTGGAGACGGCACAGGCGGAATTGGCAGAGGCACAAAAGCAGGTCGAGACGCTGAGCGGTGCGCGCGATCGTCTGCGTGCCGAGCTTGAAAAGACCAAAACCGAGAGGGACACTCTGAGAGACCGGCTTGGGACGGTCAATCAGGAACGCGACGCCGCGCGCACGGCGGCAGAGACTGTCCGGACCAACACGCGGGCGCAGATCGCGGCAGCGCAGGCCGAGACCGCCGAGTTGCAAAAGCGGGTCGAGACACTGAGGGAAAAGGCGGACCGGCTGCAAGCCGAGGCCGAGACCACGGGGGCAAGGGCCCGCGCCGATCTGAAGACTGCGAATGAGGCGCGCGCCAGAGCAGAGGCGCAACTGGTCGAAATCCGGAAAGCCCGCGCCGAAGTTCAGGCGCAGTTGACCAAGACCGGCACCGAGATCTCAGCGCTGCAAGATCGCGTCGCGGCGCTGATCCGGGATCGGGATACGCAACGCGCAGCGGCGGAAACCGCCCGGGCCGATCTGGGCATGGCCTTGCGGATGCAGGCGATGGCGGCGGCGGATCTCAAGGATCTGCAGGATCGTCACACCGCGCTGAGCGCAACCAAGGACAAGCAGGATGCCTTGCTGGGCCAGTTGGCGCTGCAACTGGGCGATGTCTCGGAACATCTGCAGCAGATCGAGGCGGCCCCGGCAAATCCGCGTCTGGAACGGGATGCGACGGCGAAAAAGGGCGGGGCATGAGCGCGCCCACTGATGCCCAGGCCCTGCTGGCCCGGATCGAAGACGCTCGGGCGCTTTTGAATGACCATGACCACCAGAAGGCGCTGACCCCGCGTCTGGCCGACCCTTTGCCCAGCCTGATCCAGCAATGCCGGACCCTGAGCGAAGAGGTCACGCAGGCCGAGGCGGAACCGGTGCGCTGTCTGCATCACTTTGCCTGCACCGGCGGCACGCTGATGGCCCGCTATCTGGCGGTGCAGCCCAACACCGTCCTGCTGAGCGAGATCGACCCCCTGAGCCGGCACCATATCGACGGCTCGTCCCCCCGGTTTGCCCCGACGGATCTGATCCAGCACCTGCGCTACAGCCCGCGCGCGATTCAGGAAGAGGTGATCGGTGACGTATTTCTCGCCGGGTTAGAGCCGCTTTTGGCTGATTGCCGGGGTCGCGGACGACGGCTCGTGCTGCGCGACCACGCCCATTCGCAGTTCTGTCATGGTGACGCGCCGCATGACCGCCCGACGCTGCGGGCGTTGCTGATGCAGCGCTATCCGGTGCGTTCGGTGGTGACGGTGCGCCATCCGCTGGATGCCTACCTGTCGCTGACCAACAGCAACTGGCTGCATTTCACGCCGGATACGCTGGATGAATATGCCCGCCGGAATCTGGCGTTTCTGGACGCTTACGAAGGGGTCGAAATCTTTCGCTACGAAGATTTCCTGACCGCACCGGAGCAGCAATTGCGCGACATCTGCAAGGTGCTGGACCTGCCATTCGCGGGGGTACAGGCCGAGCTGGTGGCCTTGATGCCCCTGACCGGCGACAGCGGGCGCGGCGGGCACGGTCTTCAGATCCGTCCGCGCCGCCCGGTGCCGGACGACGTCGCCGTCGCGGCGCGCAGTTCCAAACGCTATATCTCGCTGTGCGATCGGCTTGGATATGACCCGGCGCCGGATGTGGACCCCGGCGAAGGATCATAGCAGTTCGGCAAAGGCGCTGAAACCTGCAGCGCCTCGGGTCCGGACGGGCCTTACCGCCCGCGCGCCAGAACCTCGTTATAGAGCCGCATCGGTTCGGGATTCTTTGCCAGCGCTTCCTCGACCTCGGCGCGCTGCTCCTGTTTCAGGGTTTCGCGCTCTTCGGTCGGAACCCCGACCCGTTCTGTGGCCTTGTCGCCATGGCGTTGTGCCGCCCGGGCTCGGGCCTGGTCCTGCGCGCGTGCAGTGTCGCGGGCGAGATCGTCAGAGAGCGGCAGCGGGTCGTCCAGCACGGCGTTGAGCCGGGTGAGGACTGCGTTGAAGTCATTTATCGTTTCTTCGAATTCGCCAAGAATGAACGGTTTGTTCAGCTGTAGGGTCCGGGAATAGAAGGTCACGTAGCGGTCCAGACAGAACGAAACCGGCCGTCCCGAGAAAATCTTGTAGGACAGGATGGCGGCCGCCGGGTCGCGGATCAGCACGACGATCGGGATGTTCTGGAGCGCGCCCAGACGCAGGTTCAGCACCGAATGGGTGTGATGGCCCATAGGCGGGCGTTTGTGCCCGGTGGCATCGCAGATCACGTTAATCATATCGACGGAAAAGGTATTGGCGCTGCGCGGATACCCTTCGACTACCAGCTTGCTTCTGGGCTGGCAGACCAGATTGTGCATATTCTTTTCCAGAAGCTTGGCACGGATTTCGTCAGGGCTTAGCATCAGGCGTGACTTTCTTGTTGTTCTGTCTGCGCGCGCGGGATTGCCGCTGCGATCCGCAGGAATTGAGCGGCGACCTGGTCGGCGCGGTGATCGTTGCGGATCCGGGCAATGGCCTCGGGAATTGCGGAGAGCTCGGAAATCGTGGTCATCAGCGCATCGGCGAAAGCATCCGCAGTATAGTTGCGAGCGATGCCACCAATGCCATAGGTCTCGGAAAATTCCGCGCAGCCATGGCCGGGGCCGACCACCGGGACACAGCCATAGGCGCCGGCCTCAACCAGAATGTTGGGCCAGTTGTCTTCGTAAGAACAGCTGAGCACGATGTTGCTGGCGGCGAAGATGCCGACCAGCCGGGCATGATCGCTGATGCGCCCGTGCAGGACGTGGGTCAGACCGCTGCCGGTCAGCCGGTCAACCAGCATCGGATCGGCCTGGCCAACCACATCGATCTGCACCCTGCGTCCTGCGGGCAGCCGGTCGTGCAGGGCGGCAAGACTGTCCAGCGCCAGCGGCATGCCCTTGCGCCGCTCGGCGAGGGAATCGGCAATCAGCAGGATGCGGATGATGTCGTCATCCGGGCGTCCGGCCCCGGTCTCCAGCGGTGCATAGGCGTTGCGCAACACGTGCGCCCGATCGCCCGGGACAATGCCGCTGGCCACGGCCTGATCGCGCAGGAATCCGCTGGGCGCGGCCAGATGCACGTTGTCATGGGCAAAGATGGCGCGTTTGACGCGCAGGTTCACCGGGATGAACCGCGAGTCACACAGGCTCGAATCCACCTGCGGACAGCCCAGACAGCCCCGTGTCATGCCGGTACAGCCCGCCGGATAATGGCAGCCGCCGGTGAAATAGTGATAGTCGTGCAGCATGAACAGCATCCGCGTGCCGCGTGCCGTGAGGGTTTCAAGCTCTGCCAGCCCCAGCAGGTACGAGGCCCAGTGCACATTCACGATGTCATAGCCCGACAGAAGATCGATCAGCCAGTCGCGACGGTAGCCGGGGTATTCCACGGTGAAATGCGTATCAGTAAGCTGTCGGTTGCTCTTGCTGCCCGAGGGCACCACTGCTTCGGGCAGAAAGCCACCCAGTTCCTCGGCCGTCAGGAATTCGGCGCTCAGCCCATCCTGCGCATCCAGCGCCCGGGCCAGCCGGTGGGCGGCAATGCCGCCACCACCCGCGCCGGCGCTGGACAGGACCGCGATCCGGGTCGATCCGCCGGCAGAGGAAACCATGTCCCGCATCACACCGCCTCAAGATCCAGATCCAGCAACAGCGCCTGGTTTTTCTCGACCGTGCCCTGCAAGGCCGCAAGCTGCACCTCCAGCACGTTGTCGCTGGCGCGGGGCGGGGCCACCGGTTGCGGTGCGGGGGCAGGGGCGCTGGCTGCCTCGGCCTCGTTGAACAGGCCGACCAGGATATCCAGCGTTCTGCGGGCTTCGGCTATGCCACCGTGGCGGGCCTGCACCAGCGCCAGTTCGGTGATCGATTCCGAGCGTTTGTCACGGGTCTTGCAGTCTTCGTGATAGACCGAATAGGCGATATCACGCGGCAGATGCAGAAAGGTGTATTTCGCAGCCATACCCAGGAACAGGTCCGCATCCATCGCATAGTGATGGTCGAGTTTCACCGGCCCAACCGCATTCCATGCGGTGCGCGAAAAGAACACACTGGGCTGGATCAGGTGATGGGCGGCATAGTCCAGCAGGTAGGAGAAGGCGAGTTTTTCCGGTGAAAACCGGAAATGGTGGATCGGGCTGAAATCCTTTTCCGTCAGATAGGCATCGCCCACCACCACTTCGGTTCCGGGATTGGCATGGAACGCGCGACGCACCGCCACCAGCGTGTTCGGCAGGATGATGTCATCGCCGTTGAGCCAGTAGAGGATCGGCTGGGAGGCGCGCTCATAGCCCTTGTTGATCGCGTCCGACTGGCCCTTGTCCTTTTCCATCACCACCACGGCAAAAATATCGCGGTAATGCTCGACGATCTGCGGCGTTGCATCGGTGCTGCCGCCATCCATCAGGATCAGTTCGACCCCATTCAGATCCTGGCACATCAGGCTGCGCAGGGTTTTTTCCAGAAAGGCGGCAGAATTGTAGATCGGGATCACGATCGAGACCCCGGGCAGGTCGTCCTCGGCGCGGTCGATGACCAGCCCATCCTCCCATGGCAGGACGGAATCGGCTCGGATCGGTTCAGGCAGCATGACGGACCCCTTGGACGTGAGACAGGATTTCGCGCAACAGCAAACGCTCATCATCGCATTCGCAGCCCTGCGCCAGATAGTTGAATATGCGCGGATTGAAAATGCCGTGCTCGACCAGTTCGCCGCCGAAGACCGAGGCGATTTCGAGACGCAGCACCCGGGGATCGCCCTCGTGCAACTCGCGCAGGTGCCGGATCGCCGCACCGTGCAGGTTGCCTTCGGGATATTGGGTGCGTGCCGGCACGGGGCCGGGCGCAAATAGGCCCCGGCACTCCAGACAGAAAAGGATCGCCAGAAGGCGCTGGCAGAAGCGGTGATGCGGGTCCGGGTTGACCTCGAACAATTCCCGCGCCCGCGCCAGATCGCAGGCGCCCGCAGCCCGGGCCTCGGCAGCCAGATGCGCGATTGCCCCGCGCCGTGTGACCCAGCCCTGCACCGGACACAGCCGCAGTAACCGATCCGCCACGGCCATCGCCCCTGCGTCAGGCAGGGCGGCGGGGCGTGGCGGGTTGAGGAACATCATCTGCGCCCGGGCGGTCTCGGGCGCGGCGCGGTCGCATTCCCATTCGATCACCCGCTGAAAGATCGCGGCGGCCTCGGTCGGGTTTTTGCTTTCGACCCCGGCCAGTCGGCGCATGTCGGGCAGGTAATGGGCGAATTCATCCATGCTGCTGTAGGTGGTCGGGTGGCGTTCATGCAGCAACAGCCCGCTATCGGCAAAACCGCCGTTGATCGACAGGATCAGCGCCCCCATCACGTAATCCCAGCCGATGATGCCGAAACACATGCGACCGGCGCTGGTGCACGCGTCGGCCCGCTCCAGCACCTGCGCCAGTGATGTGCGGGAAAACACGAACGCATCCAGCCCTCCGCGATAGGGCGAACGATCTCCGAAGCGCACGGTCTCGGCGGCGCCGCATTCTTCGCGGGTCAGCGCCATGGCGGGAAAATGGTCCAGCCAATGGCCAAGTCCGGCAGGGCTGCGCATGGCCGGGAAAAGATCGGAGTTCACCACCGCCACTGGCCCGGTTCCGGGCCGGTCCTGCAGGCGGCGCAGGGTGGCGATAATCTGCGGCACCGGCTTGCCGTGAATGGCCTGCCCGGTGTCTTCGACAGGCAGCCGCAGGATGTCTGCATCGGTCAATCCGAGATTGATCAGCCGGTCCGCCTCGTCGTCGACATTGACGGTAAGGATCTGGACGCCAAGGGCTTTCCAGGCCTGAAAACAACGCAATTGCGCCTCGATGCGGGAAAAAGGGTTCAGCGAAGTGACCGCAGTCACAACAGCCTCTGAGCGCGCCATTGCCAAACACCTTTCGAACACATCCCGCCCTCTCCGAAGGACGACAGCCTGCGTTTACGATCTGCTTGGCTCGAAAGAAAGGCCCGCATCGGAGATTCTGCGGATTCTCACCTATTTGCCGGGCGGGTTTGATTGTATCGCACAAAAATGCTGCCTAAAGAGGCATGATAGCAAAGGCCGCGCTCCAGCAGTAAACCCTTACGGACAGACGCGGCCATACAGCGAAAAGGCATGAGATGTCAGCGACACAGGGACCGGGTAAGACCATCGTGCTGCATATCGGTCTGCACAAGACCGGCACCAGCAGCATTCAGGCAACGCTGAAACACAATCAGGCGGTGCTGCGCGAACGCGGTATGCTCTATCCGGGGTTCTTGCCGGCCAATCATTCGCAATTCTTCATCAACGCCTTTTCCAGCCGGGCCGAACATTATCACGCCAACCGGCGTCAGGGGCTGGACGCGACGGCGATTGCCGAACGTTCCGCAGAACAGATGGATCGGCTGGGCCGGGCGCTGACCCGGTTTCGCGGTTCGACCATCCTGCTCTCGGCCGAGGATGCCAGCACCCTGCAGGCCCCCGAAGTGGAACAGACCCGCAGCCGGCTGGATGCGCTGGCCGAGTCGGTTGGCGTCCAGACCAACTACCGGGTCCTGCTTTATACCCGCAACCCGGCGGCCTTTGTCTCGAGCGCCATGCAGGAGAACGTCAAGGGCAACGGCATGCGGCTTGATGACAGCCGCGAACTGCATATCCGCAACGCCTCGGGACGCTACCGGCGCATCCATGATGCATGGGCGGCGGCATTTGGCAGTGACGCGGTGAGCTTTCGTTGCTTTGAAACGGCCTGTGGTGAACCCGGCGGGCTGATCGGGGATTTCCTGCGCACCGTCGGCATCCCGCCCGAAGGCATCGAGCATCGCCTGACCAACGAAGGTATTTCCGACGAGGTCACCGAATTCCTGTCCTCGCTGTACCTGCCTGAAAGCGGGGCCGGGCATGGCCGGTTGCAGGATTGTAAAATGCGGATCGAGCTGACACCGGAAGATCGCGAAGCGCTGTTTGCCCTGCGTGGCAGCAAGGGCGGTCTGTTGTCGCTGGCCGACCAGATTCGCACCTGGGACGTGGTCGCGGATGACATGCATTTTCTGCAGGCCCAGTTTGGCATCACCTATGATCGCCCCGACGCCGGGCGCATCACCCCCGGCGAAAAATTCGCCACCGGCTTTCTGCAGGATCTGGCGCAGGCCCTGCCGCGCCTGTCCGTGCCCGCGCGCGAAGCGTTGCTGCACTATCTGCTGACGCGGCCTGTCGATGCCGGGGTTGCCGCAGAGTGAAACTGTCGCTTCATATCGGCACGCCAAAGTCCGGAACCACCACGATTCAGCAGTTTTTGAAGCACAATCGCGCGTTGTTGCAGGAAAACGGGGTTCATGTTCCGCAATCTGCGGGCGCAAGCAACCAACGGCGGCTGGCCGCCATGTTTCTGAACGACGACACCGTGGACGATTTCTTTCGCCGCCTGAAGCTGCAGGACCGGGTGGAACGCATCGCCGCCAAACGCCAGTGGCAGGCGGCTCTGAGCGCCGAGATCAAAGCGCAGACCTGTTCACATGTGGTGATGTCCTCGGAGCATCTGCAAAGCCGCCTGCACGAGCCCGAGGCGATCCGCGCCCTGTCCGATTACCTGCAGGACCGGTTTTCCGATATCCGGGTCATCCTGTATATCCGCGATCCTCTGGACACGATCGTCTCGCTCTATTCGACCGCGGTGAAATCCGGCTCCAGGCTGGCGGAACTGCCGCTGTCGCCGCCGGATCTCTGGGCCAATATCGTCAACCACAAGGCCACGATTCAACGCTGGCAGGCCAATCTGGCCCCCGCCGAACTGCGGCTGCGGCTGTTTCAGAAAGACGATTTCGTGCAAGGCGATCTGCTGGCCGATTTTATATCTGCGGCCGAGTTGCCAGCGCTTGACTACAAACGTCCCAAGCGCGCCAATGAATCGCTGGACCGGCTGGGTCTGGAAGTGCTGCGCCGTCTGAACAAGGACATCCCGGTGATCCTGCCGGATGGCACGACCAACCCGCAGCGCGGCAACATCAAGACGGTTTTCGAGGCGCATTTCAATGGTGGGGCGCCATTCCTGCCCAGTGCCGAGGCGGTGGCGGCCTATGACGCCGCCTTTGCCGATTCAAATGACTGGGTGCGCGAGACGTTCTTTCCCGAACGGGAATATCTGTTCACGCCCAAGACCCGGAACATGGCTTCCGAAGACGCGCTGGCCCCCGGCGATCTCGACGAAATGGCGGCATTTGCCGCCGCTCTCTGGCGTCGGAATCACAAGCGTGGGACCAGAAAGAAGAACCGGACATAGAAACGCGGGCCGTCGGCCCGGTTTCCCCCGGTTTCAGCGCATCAGAACCGTTTCCATCCGCTCGATCCGGGCCTCGAACGCATCGCCGGAAAAGAACAGGTGAAGCTCGGCCCCCCGGCTGTCTGCAATCTGATCCTGCGGGATCGCGATATGACCCTGCAACAGATGTGCCCCGCCCGAGGACGCCATGTGCTGATCGGCGAACACATCCTGATAGCCTTCGTCCTTGAGCAGTCGCAGGCAGGGGCGAAAGGCAAACAGACCGTCCGACACCACCTGCAGGATCAGCCCGACATAGCGCCCGCTTTGCACGGTGGCAAAATCCAGCGAATAGGACAGGGACACCCAGGGCGATTGTCCGGCGGTTTCCATCCGCAGCAGAAATCCGCCCTCAGTCGGGGCAAATCCCAGCCGCGCGCCAGAGTCGGGCTGGCTGGACAGCCAGACATGCGGGCCCAGATCCTGATGCGGAGTGGCAAGATCGACCGCGTCATGGTCGGCCAATGCGGCCAGCCGGGCGTTTTCGGTCTCGAATGCGGGGGTGGGTGCGGTGCTCATGATCGCCTTCTACTGGAGCCTCACCCCGCCGCCAAGGCGTTTTTGCAGAGGGCCGAACAGACCAATCCAAGGCGTTGCAAGGCAGGGCTGATCCGGTGTAGGCAGCCGCCATATCCCGGAAGGAAAACGCCCCATGAAGATATATGTTGCAGGACATCGCGGAATGGTCGGCGGCGCCATCTGCCGCCAGCTTGAAACACGCCGGGCAGCGGGCGAACCGATCGAGCTGATCACCCGCACCAGCGCCGACCTGGACCTGACCGATCAGGCGCAGGTGGCTGCATTCATGCAGGCCGAGCGCCCCGACCGCGTCATCCTCGCCGCCGCCAAGGTGGGCGGGATTATCGCCAACAACAGCTATCCGGCGCAGTTCATCTATGAAAATCTGATGATCGAATGCAACGTGATCCATCAGGCCTATGCCGCCGGGGTGACCAAGCTGCTGCAACTGGGCAGCTCCTGCATCTATCCCAAGCTGGCGGAGCAGCCGATGGCCGAGGACGCGCTGTTGACCGGCACGCTGGAGCCCACCAACGAACCCTATGCGATTGCCAAGATCGCCGGGATCAAGCTGTGTGAAAGCTACAACCGGCAATATGGCACCGATTACCGCAGTGTGATGCCGACCAACCTCTATGGCCCCGGCGACAATTTCCATCCGGAAAACTCGCATGTTTTGCCGGCCCTGATCCTGCGCTTTCACAAGGCGGTACAGGAAGGCGCCAAAGAGGTGGTGATCTGGGGATCGGGCAAACCGATGCGCGAATTCCTGCATGTGGATGACATGGCCGCCGCCAGTCTCTTTGTGATGGGTCTGGAGGATGATATCTACCAGCGCGAAACCCAACCGATGCTGAGCCATATCAATGTCGGCTCGGGCACCGATGTCACCATCCGGGAGCTGGCCGAAACCGTGGCCCGCGTCACCGGCTTTACCGGGCAACTGGTCTTTGACACATCAAAACCCGACGGCACCCCGCGCAAGCTGATGGATGTCAGCCGCCTGGAGCGCCTCGGCTGGACCGCCTCGATTGCGCTGGAGCAGGGGATTGCAGGCACCTATGACTGGTTCCTGTCCCAGAACACAGACGATTTGCGCGCAAAGTGACCCCGGACCAAGGGTAGGCAAAGGCAGCGCGCCACGATCGAAACGCGTTGAGAGACCCCGTTCCAGCAAACGATGCTGGAACGGAACCACTATTTGGAAAGCACCCTGTCCACGACCCGCTTGCTGGCGGATAACGTGTCGTATTTGAAAATCCGCTGCTTCAGCTTTGCTCTGTCATCGACGTATCTCTGGTCTTCGCGTGTGTTCAGGAGTGCGGCGCAATCCTTGCCTCTGGTGGCATATTCCCCGACCTCATAGCCAGACACGTCGCGTTCGTCATAGATTTCGCGCGTTTCCAGATAGGCTTCACGATCTGGCTGAAAGAACAGGACGCGCCCCCCCGTGAGCAGAAAGTCGTAGTAGGTGGACGAATAATCCGTCACCAGGATTCCAGTTTCTCTGAGATAGGGATAAATGTCGTCCCTTGGATCGACAAACAACACCCGATCCGTATCAAGCGCATCGACCATCGCCCGAAGCTCGGGTGTGTCTTCCGAAACCTTGTGGTTCTTTATCACCAATAGGCAGTCCCGCATCCCGGCACAGCTTTCGATAAAGGCGCGTGCTTCGTTCAAGAAGACGGTTCTGTCCTGTCGCTTGGCCCGGAAGGTCGGGCAATACAGCACTGTCTTTGCGCCCTGCGCACGTGCCCTGCGCATCCGCCCGATGATGTTCTGGTTGGTGTTGATCTCGGCAAACTCGATCTCCTCGCCGCCGTCGAACAGAATGTCGGTGCGCGGGCTGCCGGTCACGATGACTTCGGCGTTCGGAAACCCCTCCTGATACCGCGGGCTGACGAAATCGGACTCTGATGTCACATAATCTGCCGACAGGCAGTCATAGCTGTAAAACGCAAACCCGCCCGGGGGCTGACCTTCTGCGAGCTGGTAGGCAATGCTTTTCGCGGGAACCCCGTGCCACAGCTGGATCTTGGTCGCGCCGGAAAGGGCGATCTGCAAATAACAGTAGGTGGGGTTTGCCAAATGATGGGTGCAGGCAAACACGTATTTTGTCTCAATCAGCATTTTCAGCAAGGCGCTGCGCCTGCCGAACTGAAATGAATTCACCCCAGCCGCGCGAAGTTGTTCGTTTTCTTCTGCGGAATGGCAGAGCCAGAACAGTTCCAGATCGGGATCAATCTGCTGCAGGTTAGCATGTAGATAGGAATAGATGTACTTGCTGTTGTCGCTGAAACTGCCCGGCGACAGAACGCAAACCTTGTTCTTTTGCGCCCGCATCGAGGCGAGGCCGAGAAAATGCAAGGCGACACCGTTTTCGCCGACATCCAGTGCCCGTTTGACCGGGCGGTTTTCCTGAGGTTTCTTCAATCGTTTTCCCTGCCGCTTTTGCAGAAAGACCGCCAAAGGGCCGCCCCTGCCTATACTGATAAATCCCGGCTGCCGCAAAAAGCAGCGAAATACAGGCGCCAGACGCGCCATTTACTGCATCCATTGCTGAGTTGTGGACCGCCGAGAAATGTAATGATAACGTAACCGGATCGTAACGATAATGTAACGAATTTGTTGCAGCCAAGGCAACGAATTGGATGAGGCGAAATGTGATGCGACGCGTAATTACCTACGGCACCTTTGACACTCTGCACTATGGCCATATCCGTCTGTTGAAACGCGCGCGCGCGCTTGGTGACTATCTCATCGTTGCCCTGTCCAGCGATGCGTTCAACGCGGAGAAGGGCAAGAAGGCAAAATTCTCCTTTGAAGATCGCAAAACGGATCTGGAAGCGTTGAAATATGTCGATCTGATCATCGAGGAAAACACCTGGGATCAGAAAAGCACCGACGTCCAGGCCCATGATATCGATGTCTTCACCATTGGAGATGACTGGACCGGCGAGTTCGATTTCCTGAAAGAGCATTGCGACGTAGTTTACATGCCGCGCACGCCGGAAATCTCGAGCACCCTAATTCGCGGACGTGCTGCCGGTTGACGGCACCGTTGACGAGACAGGGCAGTTGCGTCTAAGCACCGCCGACCAAATCACATAACAACGGGTCGCTCGCATCCGGCAGGCCGTGCCGATCGGATGCGCTGGCCCGGACAGGGGCGGCTATGCGCGCAGTTCTTCATCTGGGGACCTACAAGACCGGCACCTCCAGCCTTCAAAACATGCTGCATGCAAACAGGGATTTGTTGCGTGAAAACGGCGTTTTGTATCCGACATCCGGTCTGAAAATCGAGCCAAAGCTTGGTATCCGTCATTCGCCGCTGATTTTCGGCTTCATGAGCGGAAAACAAAAGATATTTCCAGACGCTCTGGCCAAAGAAATCACTGAATCCGGCTGCGAGACCGTGATTTTCTCGGCCGAACCCTGGTCCGCACCGATGCATCAATCGCAACTGACCCGGTTTACCTGTGCGCTCGAAGAGGCCGGCTTCGATGACATCCAAGGGATCGTCCTGTTCCGCAATCTGGCCGATTACCACGTCAGTCATTACCGCGAATTCACCGTCAACCAGAAAAACGCCGCCCCTTACCGGGACTATGTCAGACGCCCAGTGGGTTTGTTCGATTACCTGTTCCTGCTGCAAACTTATCGGGGGCTGTTCGGCAACGGGCTGCGGTGCCTGCCTTATGATCAGATTTCCGACAGCTGTGCTGCCGTGTTTGACAGCCTCGGCCTGCGCGATCTGTTCGATAAGCTACAGCCAACCCCGAAGGCGAATGTCAAGAAACTGGACGCGCTGGACATCGAGGCGATTCGTTGCAGCAACGCGCTGAAACTCGAACATGACGCAGGCCTCGCCGCCTTGGCGCAACTGCGTCAGGAAAACACAGATTTCAACGACAGTGCATGGACAGAACAGAGTGCAGGGGCAGTCATGCCAACCAGTGCGAGCTACCAGAAGCGTTTCAAGACGTTGTCCGGATGGAGCGCGGACTGGATCGACACGCTGTTCACCAACCCGCACCAGAATGCGCGCAACGTGTCCGAGGTGACAGATCGTCTTATGGGCCGCCTGACCTGATGCTTTTCCTTTAACGAAAACCCCATCGGGCTTCAGCAGTGACTCTGCTGCGCAGGCTCAGGCCGCCTCTCTCAATCGGGTCAGACCCAGCGGTACGAGATAATCTGCGGCAAGACTGTCTTCGATCTCGTACAGGGATTCATCAAAATACCGGAAATCGCGGATATCACGCGCCCGTTTGACCGTGCGTTCGCCCTCGGATTGTTCCTGCGCATAGCGCGCAAAGCCGCCGGTAAACTGGCCCACCGCTTTTTCCAGCCGGTCGCGGTCGATCTCTTCCTGTCCGCCGGTCAGAAAGGTGATGGCTGATTCAACGCTGCCCATCGTATCGGCATAGAGATTGCCATAGCGCACGACATGACAGCGGACGCCCTGCATCCGCTCAGCATCCAGACACCACTTGCCCACGAAGGCTTTCCAGTAGTCCATACCCCAGGGCAGAAATTCGGCCCAGCTTTCGGCGGTGTCCTTGTTGCGCCCGTGATGCACCCGGAATTCGAAATAGGATTGCACGCTTTCCAGCGGGTGCCGGTATTGTATCAGGTATTGCGCCTCTGGCGTCACCGCGCGGTCGGGCTTGTCGTTCCACAGGCCGAAATCGTGATCCTTGACATAGTTGGCGTCCTCGATGGCGCGATCCTTGACCATGTGCACGGATTTGAACTTCATGTCCTTGCCGAAATAGGCTTGGCAAATGCTGCGCAGAAACCGGTGCCCCGAGCGCGGGAAACAGGGGTTCACTGTATGAAGAAGTCGGGACATGGGGATTCTCCGGGCCTGTAGTATGAGCGCTTCTTATAAGAGTGCCTGCGGAAAAGGCCAACAGAGCGCAAGCAGCAAGTCTGCCTGAAATACGTGCTTGAACCGAACGTCATATTCGGGAGATATGCACAGGACACGCCGAGAGAGTTCAGGAGTACAAGTCCCAATGATCACACCCGTTCTACTCTGTGGGGGCTCCGGCACCCGGTTGTGGCCGCTTTCACGCAAAAGCTATCCGAAACAATTTGCCGCGCTGATCGGCGACAACACCCTGTTTCAGGCCAGTGCGACCCGCCTGTCGGGGCCGGATTTTGCGGCCCCCATGGTGCTGACCAATGCCGATTTCCGGTTCATCGTGACCGAACAATTGGCCGAGGCGGGGATCGACCCGGCGGCAATCCTGATCGAACCCGAAGGGCGCAACACCGCGCCTGCGGTTCTGGCCGCAGCCATGTGGCTGGAGAAAACCGATCCTGACGCGCTGATGCTGGTGGCGCCGAGCGATCACGTCGTACCCGACGCCGCCGCCTTTCGCGCCGCCGTACAGGCCGGGACGAGTGCTGCCGAGGCCGGGCAACTGGTCACCTTCGGGATCAAGCCGACCCATGCGGAAGCCGGCTATGGCTATCTCGAACTGAGCGAGGATCCGGGGGATTTCACCGCCCGGCCACTGGCATTGTCCCGCTTTGTCGAAAAACCCGATGCCGCGCGGGCACAAGAAATGCTAACGGCGGGCAACTACCTGTGGAACGCCGGGATTTTCCTGTTTTCGGTCGCGGCCATCCTCAAGGCATTCCGTACACATGCGCCCGATCTGGTGGCTCCGGTGCAAGCTGCTGTCGAGCAAGGCAAACCTGATCTGGGCTTTTTGCGTCTCGCCCCCGAACCCTGGGCCAAAGCAGATGACATCTCGATCGACTACGCGGTGATGGAATATGCCGACAATCTGTCGGTGGTGCCTTTTGCCGCCGGCTGGTCGGATCTGGGCGGCTGGGACGCGGTCTGGCGCGAAACCGGGCCGGATGCGCGCGGGGTGGCCCTGTCGGGGCCTGCCACGGCGCTGGATTGTGACGACACCCTGCTGCGCAGCGAAGACGACGCGTTGGAAGTCGTCGGAATCGGGCTGAAAAACATCATCACGGTGGCCATGCCCGACGCGGTCCTGGTGGCCGATGCCTCCCGCGCGCAGGATGTGAAACAGGCGGTCGCAGCCCTCAAGGCAAAACAAGCCAAGCAGGCCGAAAGCTTTCCCAAGGATCACCGTCCCTGGGGCTGGTTCGAAAGCCTGGTGATCGGCGAGCGGTTTCAGGTCAAACGCATCGTGGTGCATCCCGGCGCCGCACTGTCCCTGCAATCGCACCACCATCGCTCGGAACACTGGATCGTGGTGGAAGGAACCGCCAAGGTAACCGTGGATGACGACGTCAAACTGGTAACCGAAAACCAGTCCGTCTACATCCCGCTGGGCGCGGTGCACCGAATGGAAAACCCCGGCAAAGTACCAATGGTGCTGATCGAGGTGCAGACCGGGACCTACCTCGGCGAAGACGACATCATCCGTTACGAAGACGTCTATTCCCGCGACTAAAACGTTCACCTGCGCCGCGCAGCGCGGATCATGAGGGTCGCTGCCCCTCAAACTCCCCGGAGTATTTGAACAAAGCTGAACGTGCAGACCTGTTCAGTCTTCAGCTTTGGAAAAATACTCCGGGGGAATCGCCCGCAGGGCGGCGGGGGCAACGCCCCCTGTTACGCTTCGACATCAGAACCACCTGCCGATCCACAGCTTGTCACCATCGATCCGGGTGATCGTCCCGGTGAAATCTGCGGGTGCCGTGGTGATCGGGGCGTTGGCGTTGGTGCAAATCTGGGTGCCATCCGCCCAGCGGACGTAATCGCCATCCCCGTTGCTGCCGCGCTCGATCACCGCCCCGGTCGGCATGCCGCCGGACTGGCTCACCGGCCCCAGAAGCTCGGACTGGGAGAAGACAGTGGACCAGGTATCCCAACCACCTCCGACATAGCGGCGAAACCGGACCTTGCCGGGGCGAAACGCGATCTGGCTACGGGCCGTGCTGGCATGTTGCAGGTGGATCACATGCCAACCGCCAGCGCCGTCCGGGGCCCCGTCAGCCCCATTGCCCTGATTGAAATAGAAACCGCTCGCAGACAGAGAGTCAAAATCCGTCGTCGGGATCAGCGTATCGCCCAGTCCGAAAGCCCCCACTGTCATCAGGGCTCCAACAGCCGTATCCTCAGGAGATGCCTGTATCGCCGCCCCCTCTGCCTTGCCCGTGGCACCGTCAAATCGCAGCGCTTCGGTCCAGTCGGTCCCATCCCCGGACACCTTGATCGCAAAATCCGTCACCCCGGCCAGACCTATCTCGGCGTGTCCCGTCCAGTTCGACTGAAACAGAACCGAGGCGGTATCGCCCGTGTCCGCCTTGTTGATCTTCAGCCGGTGATCGGAACCGGCATGGGTCAGCAGCGCGGCATCGGACGCAACGGCCAACCGGTTGGCGGCATCCGATGAGGTCCCGATCCCCAATCCCGCGAGATTTTCCGTCTCGGCCTGCGGCAAGACCCAAACCCCGCCATCCCATATACGCAACTGCGCCTCCGCACGGCCCCAGGCGCGCCAACCCTCCTGTGGCGCCACGAAATGCCAGGTTCCATCCAGCCACGCCGCCAGGGCATGTGCCTGCCCGGCCCAGGCCGCCACCGGGTTTGCACCCAGGGCATGCACCTCGCCCTCATCGGGGGCGGGGGGCGGGGTCGTCGCATCAAATTCCATGACGCTCAATTGCACGACAATATCCAGCCGCCGCAGCGCCTCGTTATGGGTCACGTGTTTCTGTGCCTGGCTTGGCATCAGAAAGGGCAGGGCGAGGATCGGTGAGGTATCCGGCATCCGGGTCTCCTGTGCTGGAACGGAACTCGCGCACCCTGCCGCAGCCGCCCTCAAGCCTGCCCTAATCCGGCGCGCGGGCGATTCATTCCCTATTCACCCCAAAGTCGCGCCGCCCCGGTTCCAACGCATTCTAGCTAGTTTCCGCTGTTTGGCCGCAATTGCGTCCCGTCTTTTGGCAGTCCAGGCGGCCATCCTTGTCGCGGGTTATGAGGTGGTGAGAACAGATGACACTGCAACTGGTGGGCCGGATCGCGACCGGCGATGCGCCTCTGGATGGCGATTTGCGCGATATCGATATCGTCACGACCGAGGCTGGCAGCCTCCTCTTTGCCACGACCGGGCAGAGCGGCGGCGTAAGCGTCTGGAGCGTGTCGGACACCGGAACGTTGGCGCGTCTCGCAGACAGCGCTTATTTCTCGGTCTGGGGCATGGGGATCGGATCATTCGATGCGGTCGAAATCGACGGGCAGACCCAGCTGATCCTGTCCGGCACCGGCGCAGGCAAGCTGATCCGCTATCGCATCGCGGAAGATGGAGCGCTCTCCAAGGCAGGCAAGATCGATCTGCCCGGCTCCACGACACAGACCCATGACGCGCTGACAACCGTCACCCTGACAGGCGGGCGTACGGCGCTTTATACCGTCGATACCGACACCGGGGCGCTTGCGGGCTGGCTGTCTTCGGGAAACGGCGCGCTGGACAGGGACATCGGCTTTGCGACTCCGATGGACACGCTGGACACAAATGATCCGGTCCTGCTGACCCAGACCGAAGCCGGGGGCGTCCGGTACCTGCTGACCGCCGACAACAGCGGGTCCGGTGTGCGCAGTTACCGCGTCGATGCCGACACCGGCCGGTTGACCGAAGTGGACAGCTGCGGAGCGGAAGACGGGCTTGGGCTTGCTCTGCCGACGGCGCTTGAAACCGTGACCGCCCATGGCGCAACCTGGGTGGTCTTGGCCGCAGCGGGCAGCGATTCACTCAGCGTGATGCAACTGGCGGCCAATGGCACCTTGATCCCGACTGACCACATTCTGGACACCCGCGCCACGCGCTTTGGCGGGGTTACCGCGCTCGAGGTGATCGAGGCCGACGGTCATGTCTTTGTCCTGGCAGGCGGGGCGGATGACGGGATCAGCCTGTTTTACCTGCTCCCAGGCGGACATCTGGTGCACATGCAGACTCTGGTCCATGACACCGGGCTGGGACTGGAGAATGTCACCGGGATCACCGCCGTCCGGATGGGCGACTCACTTCAGGTCTTTGTCAGTTCCGGAACCGAAGGCGGGCTGTCACAGTTCACGCTGCCACTGGGCGCGCTCGGCACGGTGATCAAGGCCAGTGACACCGGGCAGGATGTCCCGCTCTCGGGGACAGAGGGTAGTGATCTGCTTTTGGGCAGCGCCGGACAGACCACATTGCGGGGGCAGGCGGGGAACGACATTCTCGTCTCAGATGCCAGCGGCGGCATTCTGACGGGGGACGCCGGTGCTGACATCTTTGTTCTGCACCCAACCGAGAACACGCTTGTTATCACCGATTTCCAGCCCGGCATCGACCAGCTGGACCTGACCCGGTTTCCAATGCTGCGCAGTCTGGATCAGCTCATCCTGACACCGAGCGATACCGGTCTGATCCTTCGGTTCCGCGATACTCTGGTCGATATCCGCAGCCAGAACGGCAAACCGCTTTCCGTGCAGGATATCTGGCCAGACGGGTTGACAACTCCTGATCGAATGCTGCTCCCGGACCCGCGGATCAACGGAACCGGAAACGATGACATTCTGACCGGGGGCGACTTCATCGATCTGGTCAGAGGCGGCAACGGAAATGACATCATCTACGGATGGGGCGGCGCGGACGAACTCCACGGCGATTACGGTGAAGACCTGATCTATGGCGGCGTCGGAGATGATCACATCTACGGCGGCTTGCACTATGACACCCTCTATGGCGGCGATGGAAACGACCAGATCTGGGGCGGATGGGGACAGGACAAGGTCTATCTCGGCAATGGCGACGATGTTTTTCACGACCACGCCCAGAACGACGAACACGGCGCTGACATGGTCAGAGGCGGCAACGGA
>NZ_JBDWLR010000055.1:0-9583 GCF_039973035.1 Sedimentitalea sp. | reverse complement strand
TCGTTGTTCCGATCCGTGGCAAGAAGCATTGGCTGTGGCGCGCAATTGACGCAAATGGCGAGGTTCTCGATATCCTTGTGCAAACGCGCAGAAGCGGAAAGGCCGCAAAGCGGTTTTTCAAAAGGCTGATCGCTCAGTTCGGCGCGCCGAGGGTCGTGATCACGGACAAACTGCGCAGCTACATCCAGCCGATCAAAACGCTGGCACCGGACGCTGATCACCGCGCTCACAAGGGATTGAATAACGCCATTGAAGGGTCACACAGGCCGACACGCAAGCGAGAGAAGATACTCGGGCGGTTCAAATCTCATCGGCAAGCACAACGATTTCTGACCGCACACGACCCGATCAACCTGATCTTCCCGTCCCCGCCGTTACAGACTCACCGCAACATCATACCGCCACGCTCGGGCCGATGCTTTCAGCCTCTGGGCCGACTACACCGCCGAATTGGTGGCGTGATCGACCGATCACCAGAGCTTTAAAAGCCACGGTCAGCAACTTGGCAATCCCGACCAAAGTATTCGATCAGCGCCGAGCGCGTGTCAGACGGGCGCGGGTTCAAGTTCCCGGCCGATACCGTGGTCCTATATCTGCGGAATCCGCTGGACTGAAAAGTTCACCAAATGTTTCCTCAGATGTCCATATGTTCATGCTCGGGCCTTTTGGGCCCAATAGGTGGAAAGTCAAGACCGACAAGATCGACGCGTCGGTTCTGGCGAAACTACACGCCAGTGGGTTTCTGCCTGAGGTTAGGATGCCAGATGAGGAAACAGAACGGCTTCGTCGCGTCGTGGCTGAACGGGTGCAACTGGTCTCCCAGATGACCCGTCTCAAAAACCGGATCCATTCGGTCAAGTTTCGTGTTGCGCAGCCTCAAGAACCGCCAGGCGTTCCTGCCGCCGCAGCCCTGAACGTCGTGACCCCGCACCGGTCACGGCGCTCAGAACTCGCGCGCGGCGTCCAGCAATTTGCCCAGACCGGAGATCAGCGCCTCGCGTTCGGCCTCGCTCAGCACCGCGCAGAACGCGGTCTCGGTGCCCGACTGGATCGCCATGGCGTCGCTGGCCACCGCAAGGCCGGTCTCGGACAGGCGGACATGCATCACGCGGCGGTCCTCGGTGTCGCTCTCGCGCGTGATCAGCCCTTTTTTCTCGAGCCGGGTCAGAAGGTTTGACATGCCCCCCGACGAGAACAGGATGGTTTCGAGCAATTGCTTCTGGGTCAGGCTGTGGGGCGCGCCCGAGGCCCGCAACGTCGCCAGGACGCCGTATTCATGGTATTTCAGGTCGAACGCGGCCAGCGCGTCGTTGAACATCTGGTTCAGCACGCCCGCCAGTGCGACGACCCGGCCGCACACCTCCTTGCCCGACGAATCGAGCTGGGGCAGTTCGGTCTGCCACATCCGGATCCCGTTCCGGACCCGTTCTTCGAGGCTGGCGGACCTTCCCGAACGGGGTCTTTCGATCTGGTTCATTCCGGTTCTCCTGGGCGTTGTGCCTGCATGTGCAGTCGTAACATCGATTATTCCGACGGACAAAAGCTTTTAAGAAAGCTTTTGCAAAAACAATCTTGACAGAACGCGGGGGCCGACATCATCATCGCGGGCAATAAACGGCATCAAACCTGACAGGGAACCGACATATGACACATGATTTCACCGCTCATCCTAAACAGATCGTCGCAGCGGCCCTGGTCGCCGCTGGGCTGATCGGCGCGCAGACCGCGCCGGCGGCCGCGCAAGAGACGCTGACCATTGCCACTTTCGGCGGCTCCTTTCTCGAAGCGGTCGAGAAATGCCATATCCCGCCCTTTACCGAGGCCACCGGCGCCAAGGTGCAGACCGTGCTGGGCAACTCGTTGCAGCATGCCGCGTCGGTGCGCGCGATGGGGGCGACCTCGGATTTCGACGTGGTCTATATCGACGACTCCGCCGCCATGCAGCTCAAGGTCGAGGGGCTGACCCACGCGCTCGATCCCACCGCGATCTCGAGCAGCGCCGAGCTGGACCCGCGCGCATACGGCCCCGACAACGCTTTTGTCGTGTTCATGACCGGGGCCACGGCAATCGCCTATAACCCCGAGATGGTCGATGAGGCGCCCGACAGCTGGAAGGACCTCTTTGCCGAGGACATGAAGGGGCAGGTGGCCATCGGCGACGTGACCGGCACGTCGGGCTGGCAGTTCCTGCTGGCGGTCAACAAGATGAACGGCGGGACGCTGGACGACATCACGCCGGGGATCGAGGCGATCACGCCGCTCGCCAAGGACTCGGTGGTTCTCTACACGCAGGCCGACCAGTTGCTGGCGCTCTTCGCCCGTGGCGAGATCGCGATGGCGCCCTGGTATCCGGATCGCGCCGGTTCGGCGGCGGACGAGGGCCTGCCGATCGCCATCGCCTATCCCGAGGAAGGTGCCGTCGGCATCCGCCCGACCCTGCTGATCCCCGAAGGCAGCGCCAAGAAGGACCTCGCGACCCAGTTCGTCGACATGGTCCTGTCGAAATCGGTGCAGGAATGCTTTGCGGAAAACAAGTATGCCGGCCCGATCAACGTCACGGCCGAGCTGTCGGAAAAGGCCGCCGCGATCGTGCCCAACGGCAAGACGCTGGAAAGCCTGTGGTTCCTCAATCCGCAGGTCACTGCGGCCAACCTGTCGGGCTGGATCGACCGCTGGCAGCGCGAAGTCGCACGCTGAAGCCTGAAATGAATGCCGGCCGGGCCCGCCTGATGCGCCCGGCCGTTCAACCGATTGGAGTATCCGATGGCGCGGCTTGAACTGGACCGGCTGGTCAAACGTTTCGGCGAGTCCGAGGTCGTGAAGGAGGTCTCGCTCGTCGTGGACGAGGGCGAGCTGGTCTCTCTGCTGGGGCCGTCGGGCTGTGGCAAGACCACCATCCTGCGGATGATCGCGGGCCTGCTGGAACCGACCGGCGGCGCCATCCGCGTCGCGGGCGAGGACATCACCCGCGCCGCCGCCGCGCATCGCGACATCGGGCTGGTGTTCCAGTCCTATGCACTGTTCCCGCACATGACGGTGTTCGAGAACGTGGCCTTTGGCCTGCGCCGCCGGAACGCCCGGGGCGACGACCTGACCCGGCGCGTGACCGAGGCGCTGGCAATGGTGCAACTGGATCACCTGGGCGCGCGATATCCGCGCGAACTGTCCGGCGGCCAGCAACAGCGCGTGGCGCTGGCGCGCGCCGTGGCGCCGCGTCCGCGCCTTCTGCTCTTCGACGAGCCGCTGTCCAACCTTGATGCCCAGCTGCGCGACCGGATGCAGATCGAGTTGAAGCAGATGCAGAAACAGCTGGGCATCACCAGCGTCTTCGTCACCCATGACCAGACCGAGGCGATGACCATCTCGGACCGGATCTGCATCCTGGCGGACGGGCGGATCCAGCAATATACCAGCCCCGAGGACATCTATGACCGCCCGGCCAATGGTTTTGTCGCGCGTTTCATCGGACGATCGAACAGCTTTCGGGGCAAGGTGCTCGACCAGGGCATCGTCGAGCTCGAGGGCGGGGCCAGACTGCGGCTGGCCGGCGTGCCCGCGCCGGGCGTGGCCGTGGATGTCGTGATCCGGCACGAGGACGCGACCCTGTCGGCCACGGACGGGCCGGAGGCCACCAGCGGCGAGACCCTCGCCGGGCGGGTGCGGCTGCGGTCCTTCATCGGATCGCGCGTGCAATATGTTCTGGCGCTGCAAGGCGACGCGGAATTCGTGGCCGAGGTTCCAGCCTCGGGTCCGGGCGGAGGGTTCTATCGCGGCGACGATGTCGCGATCCGCATCGACACCGACCGCGCCTTTGTCGCGCCGGTCGATTCCGGGGGGCGCGCGGCATGACTGGGGGACCCAGGGGCCTGGCGCTTGCCTCTCCGTTGCTGATCGTGCTGCTGGTGTTCTTTCTAGCGCCGGTGCTGATCATGCTGCCGACATCCTTTCGGGACTATATTCCGGGACAGGCCATGTCGGACATCTGGACGCTGGCCAACTACACCCGCATCGTGACCGACGACTACTATCGGGAGATCGTCGGCCGCACCCTGCTGATGGGCGGGATCGTGACGCTGCTGACCTTTCTGCTGGGCTTTCCGCTGGCGATGTTCATGGCGCGCACTACGCCGTTCTGGCGGGCCACCGCGACGCTGCTGGTGATCTTTCCGCTCTTCCTGAACTTGGTGGTGCGGTCCTTCGGCTGGATCACGATCCTGGCCAACCGGGGCATCGTCAACAATTTCCTGATGGATATCGGCCTGATCGACAGCCCCATCCGGCTGCTCTTCAACCTGACCGGGCTGGTCATCGGCCTGACTCATATCTATCTGCCCTTCATGGTGCTGATGCTGCTGAGCGCCATCCAGAACATTCCGCGCGACGTGGAGCAGGCGGCCGCGACTCTGGCGGCAGGCAAGATGCGCATCCTGTTCACCATCACGCTGCCGCTCACCGCGCCGGGCATCCTTGCCGGGTCGATCCTGGTCTTCGTGCTGACGATCAGCGCGCTGGTCACGCCGCGCCTGCTGGGCGGGCCCACCTACAAGGTGATGGCCACGCTGATCTATGACGAATTCATGCTGAAACTGGACTGGCCTTCGGGTACGTCCTTTGCCTTCATCCTGACGCTGATCACCCTAGCGATCATCTGGGGTGCGGGGCGGCTGGCGCGGCGCTGGTCGGGAGGCACGGCATGACACGTCCCTCTGTCGCGCTCACCGCCATCGCGGGCCTGGTGTTGATCTTCCTGCAACTGCCCGTCATCGTCGTGGCGATCAGCGCCTTTACCGAGACGTCCTATCTCACCTTTCCGCCGCAGGGGTTCACCCTTCGCTGGTTCGCAGAGGTCCTGACCGATCCCGCCTGGCTGTCGGCCATCGGGTTCAGCCTGATGCTGGCGGGCCTGGCGACATTCGCCTCGCTGGTTGTGGGCACGGCGGCGGCCTACGCGATCAGCCGCCGGATGATCCCCGGATCGGACGCGATCGCGTCCTTCCTGATGGCGCCGCTGGTGTTTCCTGCCGTGGTGATCGGCGTGGCGCTGCTGCAATTCTACGCGGTGCTGGGCTGGCGCGGCAATTTCGGTGCGCTGGTGGCGGCGCATGTGGTGCTGACCTCGCCCTATGTGGTGCGCGCCTGCCTGTCGAGCCTGGCCGGTGTCGGCCGCGACCTCGAAGAGGCGGCGGGCACGCTGGGGGCCGGGGGTCTGACCACATTCCGCCTCGTCACGCTGCCGCTGCTGAAACCGGGCCTGGTCGCGGGCGGGTTCTTCAGCTTCATCACCTCGCTGGACAACGTCCCGGTGACCATCTTCCTGCTGGGGCCGGGACAGACGACGCTGCCGGTCAAGATCTTTACCGCCATCGACCAGGGCGGCGTCGATCCGGGTCTTGCCGCGATTTCCACCATCCTGATCCTCGTGACCGGCACGGCCTTGGCCATCGCCGAGCGTTGGGTCGGCTTTTCCCGATTTGTCTGAGGACCTGTCATGTCGTTCACAACCCGCGGTTTTCCGCTGTTCCTGACCTTTGATTTCGATGCCGAGACCCTGTGGACCGCGCGGGACAAGTCCAACGCGCAAAAGCCCATCGTCATGTCGCAGGGCCGCTATGGCTGGAAGCGCGGCATCTGGCGGGTACTGGACCTGCTGCGCCGCCGCGACCACTGCGTGACCTTCTTCGTCCCCGGTCTGGTGGTCGAGGCGCATCCCGAGATCATGGAGGCGGTCCTGAAGGACGGACACGAGATCGCGCATCACTCGTACACCCATACCTGGATCACCGAGTTGAGCCTGGAGCAGGAGCGCGAGGAGATGGAGCGCGGCATCGAGGCGATCCGCAAGGTGGCGGGCTATCGCCCGCGCGGCTGGCGCTCGCCCGCCGCCGAGTTCAGCCAGCACACGCTCGGCCTGATCGAGGAATACGGGTTCGATTACTCGTCGAACTTCTTCGATGACGACGAGCCCTACCTGCTCGAGATCGACGGTCGCCGGACCGACATCGTGGAGCTGCCGTTCCGCTGGGTGCTGGATGATGCGCCGTTCTTTCACTATTCCGTCACGCTGCCGGGCCGGACTATGCAGGCGCCGTCGGCGCTGCTCGAGGCATGGACGCTGGAATTCGACGCGCTGCGGGCCGAGGACCGGATGATGATGATCGGGATGCACCCGCAGATCATCGGCCAGCCCTCACGCCTGTGGGTGCTCGAGCGGTTCCTCGATCATGTGGCCGAGGCCGATAATGTCTGGATCGGGCGCTGTGACGAAATGACCGACGACATCCGCGCCGGGCTGAAAGGGGCGCGGACGTGACCGGGCGCCTGGCCGGGCGGCGGATCCTGATCGCGGGCGCAGCCAGCGGGATCGGGCGCGAGACATTGCGCCTGTTCCGCGCCGAGGGCGCGCAGGTGGCCGCGCTCGACCTGCAAGCGGACGGGGCCGAGCCGGGGTTCGAGGCCGACATCACCGACGGTACCGCCTGTCGCGTCGCCGTCGCGGCCGCGACCGAGGCATTGGGCGGGCTGGACGGCATGGTGAACTGCGTGGGCATCGACCTGGAGGCCGCCGTCTCGGACATGACCGATGCGGACTGGGACCGCGTCATCGCGGTCAACCTGACCGGCGCGATGACCCTGTGCCAGGCGGTTCTGCCGGCGCTGCGCGCGGCGGGCGGCGGCACCATCGTCAACCTCTCCTCTGCCGCCGGGCTGTCGCCGCTCAGCCACCGTGCGGCCTATTGCACCAGCAAGGCGGGGCTGAACATGTTCGGCAAATGCCTGGCGATGGAACTGGGCCCCGAGAACATCCGCGTGAACACGGTCTGTCCAGGTGCGGTGGACACGCCGCTGTTCCGGTCCTCCTACGAGGATTACCAGAACGCCGAAGAGCGCCTGTCGGCGATCCGCGCGCGCTATGCCATGCACCGGGTCGCGCAACCCTCCGAGATCGCCAGCGCGGTGCTCTACCTGACCTCCGCGGAGTCCTCCTATGTGACCGGATCGACGCTGGCCGTCGATGGCGGGCGGAGTTTCCATTGACGCCGCGCGTCGCCCTGGTGACCGCCGGCGCCGGCGGGATCGGCGCGGCCACGGTCCGGCACCTCGCAGGCCAGGGGATGCGGGTCGCAGCCTTCGACCTGGATTCCGGGGCGCTGGCCGACCTGCCGGGCGAGGTCCTGAAGGTGGCGGTGGACGGCACCGACCCCGAGACCATGAGCCACGCGCTCGACACGGTGCGGGCCGAGTTGGGGCCGGTCGACATCCTGTTCAACAACCTGGGCCAGAGCGCGCGCGACAAGGGCAGCCGATTCGACGTCTCGGACGAGGCGACATGGCGCTTCGTGCTGGAAATCTCGCTCTTGTCAATCATGCGCACCACCCGTGCGCTGGTGCCGGACATGACGGCGCGCGGCTGGGGCCGGATCATCAACATGTCGAGCGACGCGGCCTTCGTGGGCGATGCCGGGCTGGTCGATTACGCGGCGGCCAAGATGGGCGTCGTGGGGTTCACCCGCGCGCTGGCGCGCGAGGTGGCGGCACAGGGGATCACGGTCAATGCCGTCGCTCCCGGCGCGATCCGCACCCGCGCGCATGACACGCTGGCGCCCGAGGTGCTGGAGCGGATCAAGGCGGCGACCCCCGCAGGCTTCGTCGGCGCGCCCGAGGACGTGGCCCGGACCATCGGGTTCCTCGCCTCGGACGGGGCGCGGTTCATCACCGGCCAGACCATCCTGATCGATGGTGGCCGGTGGATGCTGTGACAGGAGGATGACATGAGCGATCTGGCCGACAAGAGCGCCCGCGCCTTGGCGCAGGGCTACCGGGAATACGCGTTTTCCCCGGTCGAGGTGATGCAGGCGGTGCTGGCGCGCTGCGAGGCTCGAAAGGATCTCAACGCTTTCGTGACGCTGATCCCCGAACAGGCCATGCAGGCCGCGCGGGAGGCCGAGGCGTTGCAGGCCAGCGGGGCGGACCTGCCGGCGCTGCACGGGCTGCCCTATTCGGTCAAGGACCTGACTTTGACCAAGGGGGTGCGCACAACGATGGGTTCGCGCGCCATGGCCGATCACGTCCCCGAGACCGATGCCGTCGCCGTGGCCCGCGCCAAGGGGCATGGCGCGATCCTGGTCGGCAAGACCGCGACGCCCGAGTTCGGGCACAAGATACATACCTCCTCGCCGCTGTTGGGCCGCACGCTGAACCCACATGCGCCGGATGTCACGCCGGGCGGATCGTCCGGCGGCGCGGCGGTGGCGGTGGCGACGGGCCAGGGGCCCATCGCGCTCGGCACCGACGGGGGCGGGTCGGTGCGGATCCCGTCGGCCTGTTGCGGGACCGTGGGGTTGAAACCGACTCAGGGCACGATTCCCAACCTTCAGGCCGCCGACCTGTTCAGCTCGAATGTCTATGTGGCGCCGATGGCACGGGACGTGGGCGACACGCGGCTGCTCTTCGACGCGATACGCGGATTCGACCGGCGCGATCCCTTCGGGCAGGCGGTGGTGCCACTGCCGCGCCGCGCCGCCACGCTCCGCGGGTTGCGCGTGGCCTGGCTGCCCCGCGCCGGCAACCCGGTCGATCCCGAGATCGCGGCGATCACCGGCGACGCCATGGCCCGGCTGGCCCGCGAGGGTGTTGAGGTCGAGGAAATCACGCTGGATTTCGCGGCGCTGGAGCCGCATTTCATGGTCATCCTCGAAACCCTGCTGGCGGGGCGCGTCGGAACCGTGTCAGGGGCGGCGCGCGACCAGTACGACCCCAGCCTGATGGTGCATGTCGACAACGGGATGAGCCACGGCGCGCTGGCCCTCGCCGCGACGGGGGCCGCACGCAGCCGCGCCTTTGCCGAGGTGCAGGAGGTGCTGTCGCGCTTCGACTTGATCGCGTCGCCGACCCTTTCGGCGCCGCCTTTGCCGCATAACCAGGACCCGCACGGCTCGGTACCGATCGACGGGGTTCCCTCGGGCCGGGTGCGCGCGGTCTGGTATCCCTACACGATTGCCACTAACCTTACCGGGCATCCCTCGATCTCGATCCCCTGCGGCTGGGACAGCCACGGGCTGCCGGTCGGGTTCCACTTGACCTCAGCCTGGTACCAGGAGGATTTCCTGCTGGACTGCGCCGAACTCGCGGAACGGGTTTTCGCCTTTGATCTCGGCCGGGACGGCGCCTGAGCCGCGCGCGGCCCGTGCGCCGCTAGAGTCGAACCGAGGCGCTGCCCAGGGCGGACATTTCCAGAACGAGGGAGTTGGCAAAACCTGGGGGTCACTGGACTGTGCTATCCTGAGTTCTTTTGTGGGAGAGCAGTGATGGATGTACAGATTTCGGTGGATACGACCTTGTTGCATGGGTTGCCGATTTCGGCGAGAATGTGCGCCCTGTGATTTTCATGGGAACGTGTGATGCCGCATAAATTCAGCGCTGGTCGGCGCGATAAGTTTCCCATGGCGAAATACGCGGTGACCAATTGGTCGGATTACAACGAGGCTCTGCGCCGTCGCGGTGACGTGACGATCTGGCTTGAGGATGGGGCTGCCGGGAAATGGTTTGCGCCGAAGCGAAAGGGTCGCGGTGGTCAGCCGAAATA
>NZ_JBDWLR010000054.1:0-44355 GCF_039973035.1 Sedimentitalea sp. | reverse complement strand
GACGGTGATCGAGATCATGTTTGGCAGGCTCAAGGACTGGAGGCGCGTCGCAACCCGATATGACAGATGTCCGAAGGTCTTCCTCTCGGCCATCGCGCTCGCCGCAACCGTCATCTATTGGTTATGAATCCTGACACTAGTAACGTCATCAAGCGTTTTATCTCTCGAAAGCGTCCAATACTCATCTAAAGCTATCGCTGATAGTTAGCTTTGGTATCCCTGCTGTTCCGAGTAGTGCGCAAGCTTCATCAATATCCGATGCACGTTCAATGCGCTCCAACAACTTGTGCGTCGATAAGTCTGTGACGTTGTCAACGGACAAGTAGCGAAACCCTCGCGCGGCAGCCACTTGTACAGGGGCCAAGTGGCTTCGTGTGGCGTCTACGCCATCTCCTGAAAGTCTCGCGTCCCACCCCTCGAGCGAGTTGTCCCAGACCAAGCGCCATTTTGCTTCAGCTTGCTCTCTACTGTCTGTGTGAAGCGACAGTAGAATAGCTCGACGTTTTTCGACAGAATGGCACCTTTTGGGTACTCGCCGGCGCAAATACCAAGTTTTGGATCGTAGAGCTATCGGCGTGTTTGAAATACTGGTCCGTGTGTATCACTTTGTGTGTCAGAAAGTGTATCACCCGGAAGTTTTTTGGTCGAGACTTTAGGGATATAGCAATAAAAATAGGCCGTTATCTTGGTTTGGGGCCTGTAAATTGGCGGAGAGACAGGGATTCGAACCCTGGGTGGGCTTGCACCCACAACGGTTTTCGAGACCGCCCCGTTCGACCACTCCGGCACCTCTCCGCGGGGGTCTGGTGCGTGCGTGTAATCGGGATCGCGGGGGCTGGCAAGGGCCGTTTTTATCGTTGACCACCCGTTCTCGCGAAATTCATTTGCGGTCGCGTGTAAAAAGCTTACGATTTTGGGTATGTCATATCATTCACATCGCATTTCCTTTCACCGTTCGCGCTGGCCTTTTGGCCTTGGCGCACCCCTTTTCCTGACGTTGCTGTTGCTGACACTCCCGGGGGGGGTGATGGGCGCGGGGCGGGACCGGATTGAGGCTTTTCTGAACGTGACAGGCTTTGACGTGGCGCTTGACAGTATCGCGCTTTCGGCAGGCTCGGCACCGGACATGTTGGGCGTCGATGAAAACAAGTTTGGCTCTGATTGGGAACGGCTTGCAGACGAGGTGTTCGATACGGCCGTAATGCACGACATGGCGCTCGAGATTCTTGAGCAAACCTTGACGGATGATGCCTTGGATCATGCTGTAACATTCTATGCCAGCGATCTGGGACAGCGCCTTGTCGAGGTCGAGAACCAGACGCATATGAACGAGGATGAGACCAAGGAACTCGAAGGACAAAGGTTGGTTGCCGATATGGTTGCCGCGGGGGATTTGCGGCTGGAGATGTTCAAGCGGATGAACAACGCCATTGATGCTTCGGGAAGCAGTTTGCGCGCTATCCAGGAGATCCAGTTTCGTTTTCTAATGGCCGCCGCATCTGCGGGGGTCGTCGAATTGCGCATGGATCCAGAGGACCTGCGGATGATGTTCAAGGCGCAGGAGCCGGACTTGCTGCCGGTCTTGCGGCAATCGGCACTTGCTGGGGCTGCCTATACCTACCGCTCGTTTTCCGACGACGATCTGGCCGCCTATGTCGAGGCTTTGGAAGAGCCTGAGATGATAGAGGTCTACGAATTGTTGAATGCGGTGCAGTACGAGATCATGGCCAATCGGTTTGAAGTTCTGGCCGGCGGCATGACCGAGCTGCACCCTGGACAGGATATCTGAAATGCGGATGCGTCGGCTGGTGGCAGGGCTTGTCGCGCTGGTGATGCTGACATCGACCGCATGGGCAGAACCGCTCGAACAAGAACTGGCCCGTGTCCTCAAGGTAGACGAGGTGTCCGCGATCCTGCGGGATGAAGGGGTGCGATACGGAGCCGAACTTGAGGCCGACATGCTTGGGGGACAGGGAGGCAGGTACTTTCAGGATCGAGTGGCTGCGCTCTATGATGCTGATGCCATGGGCGCGGCACTCACCAAAGCCTTGGCTCAGACGCTGGACAACGATGAGATGCGGGCCGTCATAGACTTTTTTGATACGAAAGAGGGCCAGCGCATTCTGACGCTTGAGAATGCGGGCAGGGTGGCGATGGCGGACCCGGCTGTCGAAGTCCTCGCACGGGCGACCTATCAGGACCTCGTGGGCAGCGATGATCCCCATCTGGTGGCCGTTGAACGCTTTGTCGAAACGAACGACCTGATCGAGCGCAACGTCACATCCGGTCTGGATTCCAACTACCACTTCCTTCGCGGTCTGGTCGAGGGCGGCGGCGCAAAGATGGGCGAGCGCGAGATAGTGTCAGAGGTCTGGGCGCAGGAGGATGAAATGCGCGCGGATACCACCAGCTGGATCTACGGGTTTCTTTTGATGGCCTATCAACCGCTGACCGGGGACACGTTGCAATCTTATTCCGACTTTTCAGCGTCGGTGGCGGGACAGTCGTTAAACAAGGCGCTGTTCATCGGGTTTGAGCAGATATACAACGAAATCTCCTACGAACTCGGACTGGCCGTGGCGCAGGCGATGAATGGCAGCGATATTTGAGCGGGATTGCGGTTGACAGACGGCTCTGCTCTGTTCATAAGCGCGCATCCCGGCCCGAGTGATCGCGCCGGGTTTATGTATCATATCGCCCGGACATGGGCGCGCTGTCTGAGGTGGCTCTGGGGTTTCCCAGTCCAAAACACCCAACCGGGGGACCACAGGACGCGGTAGACAAAGGAAGAGACGCATGTTTGCGGTCATGAAGACCGGTGGCAAGCAGTACAAGGTTCAAGCGGGCGATATGCTTCGCGTTGAAAAACTGGCTGCAGACGCTGGCGAAACAATTCAGTTCAACGACATCCTGATGCTGGGCGGTGATAAAACCGTCGTAGGCGCACCGCTGATCGAAGGTGCCGGCGTTCAGGCCGAAGTTGTCGACCAGATCAAAGGCGAGAAGGTCACCCACTTTGTCAAGCGTCGCCGGAAGCATTCCAGCAAGCGCACAAAGGGCCACCGCCAGAAACTGACTCTGGTCAAGATCACCGACGTCCTGTCGTCGGGTGCCGACAAGTCCGGCGTTAAGGCCGCTGTTGGTGCGGGTTCTGTTGCCGCTGTTGCGGTTGCAGCCACCGAAGCCAAGGCGCCTGCCAAGAAAGCTGCAGCCCCCAAGGCCAAAGCTGCGCCGGTTGAAGGTGCTGACGATCTGAAAAAGCTTTCTGGCGTTGGCCCGGCGCTTGAGAAAAAGCTGCACGCCGCTGGCGTTACGACTTTTGCTCAGGTCGCGGCATGGACCGACGAAGACGTTGCTGCTATGGATGAGCAACTGTCGTTCAAAGGTCGGATCGAGCGTGAAGGCTGGATCGAACAGGCCAAAGAACTGGCTAACGGTTAAGGAGAGAAAGAATGGCACATAAGAAAGCTGGCGGTTCCTCCCGTAACGGACGCGACTCTGCGGGTCGTCGTCTCGGCGTAAAACTCTATGGCGGTCAGGCTGCCATCCCCGGAAATATCATCGTGCGTCAGCGCGGGACCAAATTCTGGCCGGGCGAAGGCGTTGGCATGGGCAAGGATCACACGATCTTTGCAACAGTCGATGGCGCGGTGACCTTTCACAAGGGTCTGAAAGGGCGCACCTTTATTTCGGTCATGCCCGAAGCCGAGGCCGCTGAATAAGCCGAACCTTAAAGGTCAAGCATACCAAGGGATCGGCGGGCACCGCCGGTCCCTTTTTTGTGTCACGAGCAAACAGCCACAGGTTGTCGCCAAATTTGCCTCAATTCTGCTAAGATGCTGGGTGATACTGCTCTTGATCAAGTTTTCTTTGGGGAAAACCCGTTGCGGCGCATGTTGAATATGCCGCGCGGAATCCCCAATTCTTAAGGACGCTGGTGTCTGTCGCCAGGTTGTCCATGTTTTTGTGATGTTCGGAGGAGGGACAGGCGCATGAAGTTGGATCAAATCATCAACCAGCCGGTAATTGAAACGGAACGGTTCGATTTGCGACCACTGCGGCGTTCGGACAAGGGACTGATCGAACTCTATTGGAGCGATGAACGGGTGGCGCGGATGACCACGTCCATCCCCCATCCCCTGCCGCCCGGCTTGGTAGAGGGTTTCATCGCCCGCGCCATGTCAGATGACCGGAACGAAGATGTCTGGGCAATGGATGGCACAAAGTCCGGCGGCTCTGAACTCAAGGGGCTGATTTCCCTCAACCGGCTTGATCGGGATCAGTCGGAAGTCGGCTATTGGGTTGCACCCATCTATTGGAATACGGGGCTCGCCTCCGAGGCGGTAGAGGCTTTGGTACAGGCCAATCCACTGGGCAGCAACGCGATGTTCGCGAGCGTGTTCCAGGACAATCCGGCCTCGGCACGGGTGCTGATCCATTGTGGTTTTGAGTATCTTGGTGATGCCGAGAGCTTTTCGGTGGCGCGCGATACCACTGTGCCTACCTGGACCTACAGCCGCAAACACTGACGGTTCCGCCGCAGGGGGCGTGCTTGATCTGATCGACTACTGCATCGCCTTTTGCGCGCAGAAACACGACGCCGCTACGGCGCGATCCGCACGTGCGAGGGCAAGATCAAGGCGTAGCTTGATCTGAACGCTTTCGACCTGTTCGCCGCGTTCGATCAGACAGTCGTACAATCCCTTGAGGCTCCAGACGTTGTCCGGATGTATCGTTGCGCGGCTTAACTGCCCACCCAGGCCAAGGTCTTCGCGATAGACGGCTTCGGCGTCTGCGACATGGCCTTGTTCGAACAACAATGCGCCCAAGGCGTGGCGGGCAGGCTGCATCCAGCCCCAGGGTTCGTCATAGAGGAGCGCATCGTCAAGTTCGATGGATCTCCGCAAATGGGCAAAGGCGGCCGCATGGTTGCCTTTACGGTATTCGATCTCGCCCCGCAGCATTTCGGTCGCGATTTCAAGCAGATCAACGACGGTGTTATTGTGCAATAGTCGGGTTTCCGGCACGCGCGCCTTGGCGGCCAGAAACACCTGTTCTTCGGCCTCTGCCTCGGCAACGCGACCCAAGGCTGCAAAGGCAAGCGCACGCGCATAATGCGTTGTCGCCGCCAATGTGCGATACAGATCCAGGTCAGCCGGAGGGGGCATCGCGATCAGGTCTTCCCAACGACCAAACCGGATCAGGATATGAGGCTCCATCGCCATGAAGCTTTCAAAATAGTCGGCCATTGGCGGGCTTTCGATGCGCAGCATCTCTTCGGGGACGGTGTCCGCCATTCCCCGTACCGCCGCAAGGGCCGGTTCCATCTGTCCGAGAAACAGCGCGCCATAGATGACAAAGTGGTAATTGTGCTGGCGATAGCCGGTGTAGATATTGAATGCGCCTTCGCGCTCATAGTACTTTAAATCGGCCTCGATGGCCTTTTGGTTCCAGTAAACCACGTTGTGATAGTGACCGCACAGCACGTCGATATGGGTGGGCATATGGATGAGATGGCCAGCATCCGGCACCAGTGTTCTCAGCACATCACCTGCCTGAAGCGCTTTTTCAGGATACGGCGACATTTCCATCAGGTGCACATAGAGGTGGAGCAATCCCGGATGCTGCATCGCCTCGGGCACATTCTGCATCGCGTCTTCCAGGGCGCGTTGGGCCTCAAGCGTTGCGGCACCTTCGGCGGGCTGCGCCTTGGCCAGATCCCACATTTGCCAGGGTGTCAGGTTCATCAGGGCTTCGACATAGATTGTCCGCAGGTCAAGGTGATCGGGCACCGCTGCGAATGCTGCGCGCATGGCGTCGGCATAATCGTGGTTCCACCCTTGCATATCATCGATCGGGTCACGCTGCGGATATCGGGCGAGCAGGGCGCGGATCAGGGCTTGTTCGACGGGCGTGGTTCCACCAGCAAGCGCCAGCGCGGATTGCGTCGCGTCGTAGGCCAGCGCCAGCGCCTTGGCGCGTCCGGCCTCATCGAACAGCTCCCACGGCATATTGTAATTCGGACCGCCCGCATAGGCGACACCCCAGTGCGCCATCGCACAGTCAGGATCATGGGTCAGGGCGCGTTGAAAGCAGGCACCGGCCTCTTCGTGGTTAAAGGCGAAGGTCCAGATCAGGCCGCGATCAAACCATAGCTGAGCGTCCGGTGAACCGGTTGTTACCGGACACCTGTAGCTGCCCAGATCATAATAGTCTGACATCCACTCAATCTCCCTTTGCGACAACGTATCAGAGGGCCGCATTCGGAAACAGAGATTTACGCGACGCTCCGCTTCTCAAGTCGGCCCATCTGCAGCATCAGGAGGAATCCGACCACCGCGCAGGCAAAGATGCCAAAGGCCAGCGGATAAAGCGTGCCATCAAACAGCAGACCAATCGGGGCGGCAATCAGCACGGCGCATACGGTTGCGATGGCCCCGATGACCGAAGCTGCCATGCCGGCGATATGCCCCATGGGCTCCATCGCGATGGCGTTCAGATTGCCAAGCGTGGTTCCGGCGATGAAAAAGACCGAGGTTTGCCAAATCACGAACAGCGCAAACATTGCATCCATCGACAGCCCGATATCCGACACCAGCAGAATGACCCCAGAGGCGACGATCTGCGCGGCCAGTGACCATGTAACCATGCGCCGCATTCCGACGCGTCCGACCACCGCAGCGTTCAGGATGCTGGCTCCGCCGGAAATCAGCGCGACCGCCCCAAACCAGAAGGGAAAGCTGGCAGCATGGTCAAAGATCACGTCATAGACCGGCTGCACCTGACTGAGCAGGGTAAACAACATGCCAAGGCAAAGGCACTGCACCAGAATTGACAGGCGCACGGTGGGATGCCCCAGCATCTCGCGCACGGCATCCAGCATCAGCGGCAAGCGAAAGCGGCGACGATTCTCAGGCGGCAGGGGTTCTGGCAGCCGAACAGCCATCCAGAGCGCGGTGATGGACGCAAACAGGATGAAGGCGACGAAAATCCCGCGCCAGCCAGAAAACGCGATGATGAGCGCGCCGATCATCGGGGCAAAGGCTGGAAAGATGGTAAAGATCATCATCGCGATCGACATCATCTTTGCCATTTCACGGCCTGAATAGAGGTCACGCATAATCGCGATGCCCACGATTCTTGGCGACGCAGCACCGATGCCCTGAAAGACACGGGCCACGAGGATCCACTCCAAAGAAGTGCTGTACCAGGCCGCAGCTGCCGCCACCATGTAAAGGGCCAACCCCGCAAAGATCACCGGCTTGCGGCCAAAACTGTCCGACAGCGGTCCGGTGACAAATGTTCCGATGCCAAGACCCAGTACAAACGAGGTCAGGATCAATTGCGCGCGGTTGACGTCATCCGGGCTCAGTTCACGGCCGATATCGGGCATGGCGGGCAGCATTGCGTCGATGGAAAATGCGATGGTTGCGAACATCATCGCAACAAGCGCGATGAATTCACCGCGTGACATTTGCTTTTTCATGATCAGAACTCCGCGCTATCCGCGTGCGCTAACACAGGAGATGGCGTCGTGCCATACCGTGCGATGCACAGATGGCTCTGCAAAAATGCGCCTTTGTAGAATGTTGAAAATGTACCGTTCTCAGGCTGGGTAAGACCGACAGTTTGCCGGTCTCAGGGATGCCGTGCGGAGGTATCCGAGGGGTCTTGATCATCAGATGGCTCGGGTTGATCATCTTCGTTGGCCGCCGGAATTGGTCTGTCGCGATGCTCATGACCAAGGTGACCCACCAACCAATCGGCATTTTCCTTGCGCTTTAGCATTTGGTAGAGTGCGAACTGCTGGATCGCGACAGCAAATACCCCCAACCCCGCAAAGATCAAGATGGTTGTCCCGATCTTGCCAAGCGCTGTGATAGGAACCAGAGAGCCATACCCCACGGTGGATATGGTCACGACGGTAAAGAAGTAGGAATCCAGCCAGCTCCAGCCTTCGACAAAACGAAAGAACACCGTGCCAGAGACGAGAACGATAACGAGCGTGACGATAACTGTGTTCGGGCCGATCTGTTTCACTGATCGACGGCTTCTTTCAGCTGTTCCGTCAATTCACCGATGACCTTTCGCCAAAGCTCGGGCGGTTGCGCGCCCGGAACCGCGTGTTTTCCGGCGACGATAAAGGTGGGCACCGAATTAACGCCCATCTCGCGGCTGTTGGTGTCGCGCTTGATGATGTCGTCGCGATCCGCGTCAGAAGCGAGAAGCCGCAGCACCACGGATGCATCAAGCCCGATACCATCCGCGATGTCGGCCAGTGTTTCGTGATCGCCAATGTCACGACCATCGACAAAATAGGCCTTGAAAAGGGCATCCACGGCGGCAAGCTGTTTCTGTTCGACCCCGGCCCAATGAATCAGGCGGTGCGCGTCCAGCGTGTTGGGGGTGCGGGTTATGGCCTCAAGGTTGATCGTCAGACCCGCCGCCTCTGCGCGTTCGACAACCGGCGCATAGGCGCGCGTAGCACCTTCCTTGCCGCCAAACTTGGTTTCGAGGTATTCGCGCCGGCCCATGCCCTCTGCCGGCATGTCCGGGTTCAGCTGAAACGGATGCCATTGGATGACAAACGGATGATCCGGAACCGAGGCGAGCGCCGCGTCGAGGTTGGCCTTGCCGATATAGCACCACGGGCAGATCGGATCAGAGAGAATATCAAGCGTGATGGTTTGGTCGGTCATTTGGTCTGCGCCTCAAAATATGCTGGCAACGCCCGGCGCAGCAGCTTGCCATTGGCACTTGCGGGAAGTGCTGGCAGGTGAACATAGGCGCGCGGTTGCTTGTAGCGCGCCAGCTTGGACCGGACATAAGACTCCAGCTCCAATTCGTCCAGTGGCGAGGGGCCAGTGTAGAAGGCAACGATGATCCGGGTGTCTTCCTTGATCTCGATATCGGTAACGCCGACCTGGGTAATATCAGGATGCCCGGCCAGCGCCGTTTCGACTTCGAGCGGGGACACCCGATAGCCACCGGCGTTCATCATGTCATCATTGCGACCGAGATAGGTGATTTGCCCGTCCACGGCCATCGCACCCAGATCGCCGGTCAGAAACCAGTCGCCCTGCAACCTCGCCGCACTTTCCTGAGGTGCGTTGAGATAGCCCATCATCAAACCGGGATCGTTGTGGTGCACGGCGATCACGCCTGACTGTCCCTGCGGGACCGGGCCGTTTTCATCGACAATGGCAATGCGCCGTCCTTGCTGGGGCTGTCCGAGGGCGTCGCCACGTGCGGGATGGCCGGGGCTTGACGAAATGAAGGTCGAACATTCGGACAATCCATAGGCCTCGTAAAGGTCGGTTCCGGTGGTGTCTGACCACATCGCATGAAGATGGGACGACAGCTTTTCGCCCGCACAGAGGCCATGGCGCAGAGCCGGAAGATTCAGATGCGCGCCGTCGGTGAGAAACTTGCGATAGACACCCGGTGCCGCGGCGAAAATCGTCGCTTTGTGCTTGCGCAACAGGGCGGGGAGTGCGGCAAGGTCGGTGCCCGGTTCCGGGATCAGCGCGGTCGCTCCGATGGTCCAGGGATCCATCAGGCCGGTGCCCAATGTATAGGTCCAGTTGAACGCGCCAGCATGGCACAGGCGGTCCTCTGACGTCAGCCCATACCAGCCATCGATCATCATCTGACGCGCCCATATCGCCCGGTGGGCATGGGCCACGGCACGCGGTTTGCCCGATGTGCCCGAAGTATAGACCACATAGGCCAGTCTGTTGGGGTCGCCCATGGCCCAGTCACAGGGCGCGCAGTCGCGCATCGCGCGTAACGCTGAAAGGTCGATTTCACAGGGATGTTCGGCGCTTTCGACCGCAGAATCGCGCAACACGGCGGCGGGCGACAATTCGGCAATCATCTTGCCAACTTCGGGCGCGGTCAGTTGCGAGGACGTCGGGACCGGCACCAGCCCGGCAGCGATCGCACCCAGATAGGCGATTGGAAAGTCGACGGTATTGCCCAACCGCATGAGCACGATGTCACCGGGGCGCAATCCTGCGTTCAGCAATCCGGTCCCGGTTCCCCGCACCGCGTTTTCGAGTTCCGAATAGGTCCAGTCCTGCGAGCCGTTCTGGCTGAGGACCGAGAGCGCAACTTTGCTGGCATGCGTCGAGGCGCGGCCCAGGACATGGGCGGCCAGATTGAACGGATCGGGGCAGGGCGGCGGAGGCCCGTTGTCAAATATCGATAGCATGGCCTGTGGCTAGCCCGCCGCCGTGGCCGTTGCAAGCCACGCACGGCAACCCTATAGAACCGCAATGACACCGCGCGATCCCAAATCCATCATTCGTATTGCCCGCAAAGCCGGCGACGAAACCGTGGCCGAGCCGTTGGACCTTGGCCTGCGGGTGCGGGATTTGCGCAAGGCGCAGGGCTGGACCTTGGAACAGGCGGCCCGGCAGGCGGGGCTGGCACGTTCGACCTTGTCCAAGATCGAGAACGGGCAGATGTCGCCCACCTATGATGCGCTCAAGAAACTGGCAGTGGGCCTGCGCATCTCGGTGCCGCAATTGTTTACCACGCCGCAGAGCGGGCAGGTCAATGGCCGCATGGCGGTGACCCGTATCGGCGAGGGCGAGGCGCATGCAACCGCGACCTACGAGCATGAATTGCTGGCCGAGACCCTGTCCAAAAAACAGATGTTGCCCTATCGCGCCCGTGTCCGTGCCCGATCAATGGAAGAGTTCGATGGTTGGGTGCGCCATGACGGTGAAGAATTTCTGTATGTGCTGACCGGCGTGGTGCAGCTTTTTACGGAATTCTATGAACCGGTCGAAATGCGCCGTGGTGACAGCGCCTATTACGACGCGGCGATGGGGCATAATGTCGTGTCGGTCAGCGAGGAAGACGCGATGATCCTGTGGGTGACGTCGCTGTCCTGATAACCATTGTCGCGGGGGCTTGTCGTTTAGGCGCGATTACGCGGCCTCGTGGCCGCCGCTGCTTTCGAGAACCAGCGCCTCGACAAAGATGAAATCGTCAATCTCTTCGCGTGCTTCGGTCAGGGACAGGTTGTGAGTCTCTGCCAGATACGCCTCGAACCCGCCGCGATCGACCTTGGCGAATGGCATGGCACCGTCGTCAAGATGTGGAAAACGGGTTTGCAGCCTTTTGTACCAAACGCCCCAGTTACGGGTCATATCCGCCCAAGTCATGTGTGCATCCCCTTCGGCATTCCAATGCCTCCCCTAACGCAGCCTAGCGATGCTGCAGCGCAGAGAAACGTGGCGATCTGTCGCAGCAGTGTTACATTCGTTAACAGTGTCTTTCGAGCCGAAGGATTGGACGCAGTGGGTGATCAAACCCTAGTTCTCTTCGTACCACCAGACATCAGGAAGAAAGCCGGTGCGATCGCCGTAGATTGGCAAGTGTTCGGGATAGTGTAACTGGCGGGCATGGGCGATGCGTCCGACATCATACTGCCAGACCGGGATCACATAGCGCCCGGTGGTCAGAACGCGGTCAAGCGCGCGCGCCGCGGCGGTGAATTCCTCACGAGATTCTGTCGCGAGCATCTTGTCGATCAACCCATCGACGGCGACCGATGCGACCCCCATCAGGTTTCGTGTTCCCGGCACATCCACTCCCTCGCTGCCCCAGTAGAGGCGCTGCTCGTTACCGGGTGACAGCGACAGTTCGCGGCGGAAGGTGGTCATGTCAAAGTCATACTGGTCGATCCGCGCGGCGTATTGGGCATCGTCCACGGTGCTGACATCAACCTGGATACCCAGTCGCGAGAGCGCACGACTGTAGATCTCGATCACGGTCTGGTTGCTGCCGTCGCCCTGTCGCAGCAGCACCTCAATTGCAAAGGGGACGCCCTGCGCATTTCTCAGTTCGCCATCCTGAACCGTCCAACCTGCTGCCGCCAGCATATCAACAGCGCGGCGCAGATTGCCGCGGTTGCGGGCGGTACCATCACTGGTGGGCAGGGCGTAACCCTCCAGCGCACCCGGCAACAGTGCGTCCGCATAGGGTTCCAGCATTTCAAGGACTTGGCCCGTCGCCGGACCGGGCTGCATCGCCAGCTCGGAACTGGAGAAATAGGATGTGATCCGAGGCTGTGCACCGCCGGTCATCGTATCGTTGATGTATTCGAAATTGAACGCGAGCAGCATCGCCTCGCGGACGCGCCAGTCATCAAACGGCGCGCGTCGGGTGTTCATCACAAAACCGGTCATCCCCGAAGGGCGTTTGTGCGGTATCTCCGATTTGATCACGTCGCCACGCAGCACCGCCGGAAAGCCGAATTGGGTCTCCCATTTTTCGGCGTTGAACTCTCGCAGCGCGGTCAGTTCGCCGGCTTTGAACGCCTCGAACAGAACCGTCTGGTCACCATAGAATTCGATTCGCAATTCATCGAAGTTTTGTGTTCCCCGGCGAAATGGAAGGTCGTTCGCCCAATAGTCTGGATTTCTGCGCAAGGTGACGTTTCGGCCAGCCTCAAAATCGCTGATCACATAGGCGCCTGAACCGATGGGGATATTGTTCAGGCCCGAGGCCGTAAAGTCGAGGTCCTGCCACTGTGCCTTTTTCAGGATCGGTCGCATTCCGGCGATTAGCGCAAGCTCCCGGTCATCAGTATTGAACGTGATTTTCAGGCTGCGCTCGCCGGTCTGAACGATGCTTTCGATCTGGGTGGCAAACCCGCGATACCGCAGGTGCCCCTGCGTGCCGAGCGTCTCATAGGACCAGATCACATCTTCGACAGTGACCGGGCTGCCATCGGAAAATCGAGCTTCGGGACGCAAGGTGAATTCAACCCACGAGCGATCCGGCGCGGTGCGAATCGATTCGGCGAGCAGCCCGTACAGGGTGAACGGTTCGTCCCATGAACGCCCCATCAGGGATTCGTATCCCCAGAAGCGCAATTGCCACGGCGCTGTGCCTTTTTGGACAAATGGATTGAGGGAATCAAATCCGCCGGTATTGCCGAACACAACCCGGCCACCCTTGGGCGCATCCGGGTTTGCATAGGGCAGGGACACAAAATCAGGTGGTAGCGCCGGTGCTCCATACATAGCTATGCCATGCGGTGATTCCGCCGATGCGGTATAGGCCACCAAAACGGTGGCGAATCCGGTGACGCGCGCGCTTGCGCGGTGAAAAAAATCTAGTCGCACTTTGGCAACAATCCTGCTCTGGCCTTGTTTTGTTAGGCCACAAGTTAACGAGGGATTCATGTCTTTTCAAACTTTTAGCTTGGACGTCGGAGGGGAATTGCGTATAAGAACGTTACTGCTCGATAGGTTTCTTGCCTGTATGAAACCTGCCTCAATAACTCAACGCCCGCTTCGCGCGGGCGTTTTTTTTTGGGCATACACTTGCTCAATGGTTCTGTCGCAAGTTGGTTAACTATTCGTAACCAGACGCGGAGGATGTTTACCGTTTCCTTTGCAGCTGCAGCATGTCACTTTGCGCGACATCAACCAACAGAGCAGAGGGCCTGTCATGACGCTGAAGGGAAAGACCGCAATCATCACCGGATCGAATTCGGGAATCGGTTTGGGTGTCGCGTGGGAACTGGCGCGGGCAGGGGCGGATGTCGTGCTGAATTCCTTTACGGATCGCGATGAGGATCATGCGTTGGCCAAGAAGATTGCCGATGAGACGGGTGTAAAGGCACGTTATATCAAGGCCGACATGTCCAAGGGCGACGAATGCCGTGCGCTGATTGAACAGGCAGGCGTCTGCGACATTCTCGTGAACAACGCCGGGATACAGCATGTGGCGCCGATTGATGAGTTTCCGGTCGAGAAATGGGATGCGATCATCGCGATCAACATGAACTCGGCCTTTCACACGACAGCCGCCGCGCTGCCGGTGATGCGCAAGGCCGGGTGGGGACGGGTGGTCAACATCGCCAGTGCGCATGGTCTGACGGCAAGCCCGTTCAAGGCTGCATATGTCGCGGCAAAGCATGGGGTCGTGGGCATGACCAAGACAGTGGCCCTGGAGACAGCGCGCGAACCGATTACCGCGAACGCGATTTGTCCCGGCTATGTGCTGACACCGCTGGTTGAGGCACAGATTCCCGACACGATGGAAAAATATGGCATGGGGCGCGACGAGGTGATCGAAAAGGTCATGCTGGAGCGGCAACCGTCCAAGGAATTTGCCACCGTGGAACAACTCGGCGGCACCGTCGTGTTCTTGTGTACCGATGCCGCAGCACAGATCACAGGAACGACGATCGGCGTCGATGGTGGCTGGACGGCCCTGTAGAAAGGGTCGGAAAGGGGGCCAGCCCCCTCCGGTGAAAATCGTATTTTCACCGTTCACCCCCGGAGTATTTTTCCAAAGCTGAAGGGCAGGATGTGGCGACTAAGAAACGGATAAACCTCGCATTGCAGGGCGGCGGCGCGCATGGAGCGTTTACCTGGGGTGTGCTCGACCGGATACTTGAAGACGACGATATCGAGATTGCCGGAATTTCGGGGACCTCTGCCGGGGCGCTGAACGGAGCCGCGTTGAAGGCTGGCATGATCACTGGCGGACGTGAAGGCGCGCGCGCCAATCTCGATTGGTTGTGGTCACAGGTCACCGGGCAGCAGGATGCGCGTCTGGTAGAGTGGATGCATGGGTTGGATACGGGCAAGATGGCGCGTGCGATCGAGTATTCGCCTGCGTTTGCCGCGCTGGACCTGTGGTCCCGCGTGGTGTCGCCCTACAGCTATGGCCCTTTTTATCGCAATCCGCTGATCCCGATCGTGGAGAAGTTTGATTTTGGCAAGGTCTGTGCCGACGCCGGCCCGGATCTGTTTATCTGCGCCACGCGGGTACGTACCGGGAAGATCCGGGTCTTTTCCGGAGATGACATCAGCACCGATGCGATTCTAGCGTCTGCCTGTCTGCCCACGGTGTTTCAGGCGGTCGAGATCGACGATCCTGAAACCGGTCGCCGCGAAGCCTATTGGGATGGTGGATATACTGGCAATCCGGCGCTGTTCCCACTGTTTGCGCGGCATCTTCCTGCTGACATCTTGATTATCAATATCAATCCGCTGGAGCGCGACTCACTGCCGGTGACGACACAGCAGATTCAGAACCGGATCAACGAGATCAGCTTTAACTCGTCACTCCTGAGGGAGTTGCGCGCGATTTCATTTGTGCAACGGCTGCTTGATGACGGAACGCTTACGTCAGAGGACAAGGCGCCCGTCCTGGTGCATATGATCGCCGATGACGGGCTGATGAATGAATTGTCCGTGGCGACCAAGCTGGTGCCAAGCGTCTATTTTATCGAAAAGCTCAAGGCGGCAGGGCGTGCAGCGGCTGAGGCTTTCCTCGCTGAACACAAGAAGGACCTGAACAAGGTCAGCACGGTGGATCTCGCCGGCGCCTATAGCTGAACAGCTATTTCGCCGAAGAACCTTGACCATCCGGCGCAACGGTTGCGTCCTTGCCGTTGGGATAGACGAGACCGGCAGAGATAACCAATTTAGCCGCCTCTTCGACGGACATGTCCAGTTCGATGACGTCTTCCTTGGGCAGGAACAGCAGAAAACCGGACGTCGGGTTGGGGGTTGTCGGAAGGAACACGCTGACCAGTTTTCCGGTGGTTTCGGCGCGTTTTGCGACCTCGCCTTTGGCTGTTGTCGATATGAAACCGATCGCCCAAATATCCTTGCGCGGATATTGAATCAGGCACGCCTTTTCGAACGAGCGTTCGGATTGTGCAAACACGGTTTCCGAAATCTGCTTGATCCCGGAATAGATCGACCGAACCACCGGCATCCGGTCAACGATGCTCTCGCCCCAGCGAATCAACGACCGTCCGATCAGACCCTTGCCGATCCATCCGACCATGATGGTAAAGAGCAGAAAGATGATGACGCCGACACCACGCAGGTTGATGCCGATGTATTCCTCGGGGCGCAGGCGATGCGGCACCAGAGGCAGGACAAAACCGTCAATCCATCCGATCACGGACCAGATCAGCCAGATGGTCAGACCCACCGGTGCAATCACCACCAATCCGGTCAGAAACGACGAGCGTAGCCTCGAGAAGAGGCTGACTTTACGTGGGTGAGGGTTTTCGTCGAATGGGGTGGTCATGTGTAATCCGCCAGTTCCGACGCGCAACTTATGTCTTCGCGATGCGGGCTACAATAGCTGGTGAAAACGTCAGCAACCTTGACTGCGGAGAGCGCCCATTGATTGTGCGATCCGGGCTGCGAACCGCGCATTGTTCCGGACCAGCGCAATGTTCGCGGTGAGTGACTGACCTTTGGTTTGCTCGTAGATGCGCTGCAACAGGTAAGGTGTCACGGCCTTGCCGATGATCCGGTGGCGCGCGGCATCCGCCTGTGCGGCGACAATGATGGGGGCGAGCGTCTCGGCCGGGATTTCGGCCTCGGCCGGAATCGGATTCGCTACCAGTTGACCGCCGGGAATATTCATCGCTCGACGCGTCATGTGTGCACGGGCGATGGAATCGGGATCATCCATCCGCAGAGGTGCATCAAACGGAGACCGTGCCGACCAGAAGGCGGGAAAGGCATCCTGCCCGACCGCGATCACCGGCACACCAAGGGTTTCCAGAACCTCAAGCGTCTTGCTGATATCCAGAATGGCCTTGGCACCAGCGGCGACAACAGTGACCGGTGTTTGCGCGAGCTCTTGCAAATCGGCGGAAATGTCAAAGCTCGCCTCAGCACCGCGATGCACGCCGCCAATGCCGCCGGTTGCAAAGACGTCGATCCCTGCCAGATGTGCGGCGATCATAGTCGCAGCGACCGTGGTGGCCCCGGTGCCGCCGGTCGCGAGACAGGCCGCAAAATCCGCGCGCGAAAGCTTGGCGACGCCTCGTGCCTGACCCAATCCATCGAGTTGTTCGGATTCCAGCCCGATGTGCAGGCACCCCTCGATCACCGCGATGGTGGCCGGTGTTGCTCCGGCATCGCGGATGTCCTGTTCGACCTGACGCGCGACCTCGACGTTCTGTGGATGCGGCATGCCGTGGGTGATGATCGTGCTTTCCAGCGCCACGATGGGTCGTTGATTTTGGCGCGCGGTCTGGACTTCGGCGGAATAAATGGGATCGATCACAGGGGTGTTTCTCCTGAAACATAGGTGGCGGCGGCGTGCAGGGCGCGGGCGAGGGCGGTTTGGCGGTCAGCGCCTGTGGCCTCGGCGGCAATGTGGGCGGCCATGAATGTATCACCCGCGCCGGTGACACGGGTGACAAGCACTTCGGGCGGGGTCTGGCAGATCAGATCGTCGGCATCTGCCTCGGTTGCCGAGTTGCCGCCATCGGTGACCAGCACCTTGAGCGCACCACGCGACAACAGGCCGATTGCGGCCTCACGTGATGTGCCGAATTCAGTCTGGCACAGGAGCCCGGCCTCTTCGAGATTGACGTAGAGCGTGGCGCGTCGGTGGTTGAGAAATGGCAGCAACCGTTCCGCCTTGCCCGGAGAGGCCGGGGCGACGCGAAGGTCGGCGGTGGCAAAGGCCGGGCTCTGCGCGATTTTCTCAAGCAGCGAGTGCGTCAGGTTGCCATCCAGCGCGACATGACCGCGATAGGGAGTGGTGTCTGATCCCAGTGTCCCGTTGCTCAATGGGCGAAGGATCTTGTCGCCTGCCGCCTCAAGCGAATGTGCGTCGGCAATTGCCGCGATCAACCCGTTGGCGCCTTCGACCGCCATATAGCGATCGGTGGGCAGATCCTCGGAGCGATAGACATGCTCGGTGATCATGCCAAGTTCAGTGCAGGCTGCGACCAGTTCGTCGCCCTCGGCGTCGCGCCCGATGGCGGTCAGAAGAACGGGACTGAGGCCAAACCGCGCGAGTGTCATCGCGATGTTCATGGCGACGCCGCCGGGCAGACGTGAGATGCGCCCTGGCACGTCCGAGCCTTGCCTCATATGGCTCGCAGAGCGACCGATCACATCCCACAGGACGCTTCCGATGCACAGTACTGGGGCGTTTGATCCGGTCATGCCCCGACTTGTGCCGTTAAACGGATCCAGGTGCAAGCAATGGGCGCCGCAACGTCAGGGCACGGCGAAACTCATCGCGGCCCAGAGCGACTCCCAAACCTCGGGGCTGTCATCCGACAGCGGGCGCAGGACGACTGCATCCAACAGGTATTCATGTCCGGTTTTGACGGCGATTGTCGTCTGACCCTGCGTGTCAGTGCGTTGCAACCGGATGGTGACAGAATCGTCCAGTGCCTTCTCAAAAACCTCGACTTGCGCATCAGCCCGCGGCTGGCCCCGATACAGCAATTGTACCTGAACACCGTCGTCCAGATCACCGGTGTAGGGATTCGTCAGTGCCACGAATTCCGTTTCCATGCCCGATATACGGTCACTGCCAGCGCCATTCCCGACTGCGATCAGAGCTTTGGCATAGCGGGTGTAGCGCTCGGTAAAGCCATTTTCGGGGAGTTTGCGATCCAGATGCCTCGCGCGGATATCGGGAAAGTCCTTGTGATCGGCAAAGGCCTGAAATTTCTCCCAGGTCTTATACTCCAGTGTTTGTGGTGCGGTTTGATGGACGATGACCAATAGTCCGTCGTCGCCAGCGATGGTTCCAATCGCCGGGATATCGCCCATGCGTCCGGCATAGGGCGTCGACTTTCCGGCAACCACCTGCTCAAGCCGCGCGCTGCGCTTGTCAAAATAGGCAAGAGCCGAACCTTTGAATTTTTGCCCGTTTCGGAAATGCGCATTTAGCGTATCGCCGCTTTCGACTTGATATTCCTCCGGCTCAATCCAAAACTCATGTGACACCGCCGGAATGGCGGTGAGTAGCAATGCGGCCAGAACGGCCAGAAAACGGTGGAGTGACATGCGCAGAACCTTTGGACGACCAAGATCGATGCTGGTTCTCCGGGCTGTATTGTCAAGCCTGCTGCTGCTTTTGGCCTGCCCTGTGCAGGCGCATGAAGTGACGCCCACCATTGGCGATCTGACGGTTACGCAGGACGTGCTGACGCTTGATCTGCGCATGAATGTCGAGGCGTTCGTGGCGGGTATTGATCTGGATGGGATGGTCGATACCGACGAATCTGCCAAGTCAGACCAATACGATGCCCTGCGCGCGATGTCCCCGAATGTGCTTGGGCCACGTGTGCGCAGCTTTGCCGAGCAATGGATCGCGCAGCTTGGCGTTGATGCTGACGGTCCGGTTGCATTGTCTGTTGCAGCGATTGTCATTCCCGAAGTTGGCGATCCGGAGCTGCCGCGGGCGAGTCATCTCGTACTGATCGGGCACGTGCCAGAAACAGCGCAAACCCTGACGTTGCACTGGCCCGATGGGGCTGGCGATCTTGTCTTGCGCCAGCAGGGCGTTGAAGAAGCCTATACCGGCTACATCGAAGGCGGCGCATCCAGCCCGGCCATTTCTCTGGCGGGCGGGGCCAGCACCAGCGGTTGGCAGACCTTCTTATCCTATGTGCCGGTGGGTTTTGATCACATCCTGCCAAAAGGGCTGGACCACATCCTGTTTGTCCTCGGCCTGTTCTTTCTGAGTACACATCTGCGACCTCTGGTCTGGCAGATCAGCGCATTTACCCTTGCCCATACTGTGACGCTGGCACTTGGAGCGCTTGGCTGGGTGCGCGTACCCCCTGATATCGTCGAGCCGCTGATCGCCGCATCGATCACTTACGTGGCTGTCGAGAATATCGTGGCCGATGGTTTGAACCGCTGGCGGCCTGTGGTGATCTTTGGGTTCGGCCTGCTGCATGGACTGGGTTTCGCGAGCGTTCTGGGAGAGTTCGGGCTGCCACCGGGACAATTTTTGCCGGCGCTGATCGGCTTTAACGTCGGTGTCGAGATCGGTCAGCTGACGGTGATCGCCATCGCCTTTCTTGCGGTCGGAGTGTGGTTCAGAAACAAGCCATGGTACCGGGCGCTGATTGCGATACCCGCCTCAACTGTGATTGCATTGATCGGCGCCTATTGGTTCGTTGAACGTATCACTTGACCAGATCGATTGCCTGAAGGAGCGTCGCGAGCGACGCAGCAGGATCGTCTGCGTTCCAGATTTCATCGCCGATACCGAAGAAATCCGTAACCGGCGCAAGCGAGCGCAACAATTCAGGCGTCAGGCCGCCCTCGGCAACCACAGGGATTTCGATCACCTCGGACCACCATTGAAACAGATCCAGTTCTGCGACCGATCCGTCGCCCAAAGCGGTCTCTCCAACCGGGCCAAAGCTGATATAGTCTGCTCCTGCCTCGCCAGCCGAAAGCCCGTCATGCCTGGAGGTCCCGCAAAAACTGCCGACGATTGCATCCGGACCAAGCGCCTTGCGCGCGGCACGCACCGATTTCGCGGCGTCGGTGAGATGCACGCCATCAAGCCCGAGCCGCTCTGCCAGCACAACGTGATCGTCGATGACCAAGGCGACATCCCGTGCATGGGTGACTTCGCGCAGCGTGTCGGCAGCCCGCGCTATCCGGTCCTCGTCACGACCGGACATGGCCAGTCTCACACAAGCGATTTCGGCGCTGTCCATGACCTTGGCCAGCGTATCGGCAAACACCTCTGCCTCAAAAGCCTGCGGCGTCGTGAGGTAGATCTGCGGCTTGTCGGGGGTGTCCATGGGTGTGTTCCTTACAGTGTCTCGCCGTGGTGTAGCGGATCGACTGCTGGAAGAAAACTTCAATACAGCGAAGGGCGGCCAATCTGGGTGTGCCATCAGGCCATGCGCCTCTTGCGAGCCGTGCGTCGCAGGGGTAAACGCCTCGTGACAGAGCACGAGAGGTCCCATGTCGATTGATCAGAACAACGCCGCCCGGGTGGCCAAGCTGGCCCGGATCAAGGTCGAGGACGAGGCGCTGCCTGCGTTGGCCGCCGAATTCAACACCATTCTGGGCTTTATCGAGCAGTTGAACGAGGTTGATGTGGACGGTGTCGAACCGATGACCTCGGTAACCCCACAGCGGCTGAAACGGCGTGCGGACGTGGTGACTGATGGCGACCAGCAGGACAAAGTATTGTCGAACGCGCCCGATGCGCGCGAGGGCTTTTTTGCTGTGCCGAAGGTGGTTGAATAATGAGCGATCTGAACAAACTGGGTCTGGCGACGGCGCGCGATGCGCTCCGCGCGGGCGAAACGACATCTGTTGAACTGACCGATGCCTGTCTCGATGCCATCGAGACAGCGGGCGCGCTGAACGCTTTTGTGCACAATACACCGGACCTCGCGCGGGAACGCGCGGCAGCGGCTGATCAGCGGATCAAGGAGGGCGATGCCCCGGCGATGTGTGGTCTGCCGGTCGGTATCAAGGATCTCTTCTGCACGCAGGGTGTGCCATCACAGGCTGGTAGCCTCATTTTGCAAGGTTTCCTGCCGGAATATGAATCCACCGTAAGCCAGAAACTGGCGGATGCGGGGGCGGTGATGCTGGGCAAGCTCAACATGGACGAATTCGCCATGGGCAGCTCGAACGAAACCAGCACCTATGGCAATGCGGTCAGCCCCTGGCGGCGTGGCAACGACGACGCGGCGTTGACGCCGGGCGGGTCTTCGGGCGGCTCTGCTGCTGCGGTTGCCGCCGACCTGTGTCTTGCAGCGACCGGCACCGATACCGGTGGCTCGATCCGCCAGCCAGCTGCCTTCACCGGGACTGTGGGAATCAAGCCGACCTATGGGCGCTGTTCCCGCTGGGGCATTGTGGCCTTTGCAAGCTCGCTGGATCAGGCAGGGCCGATGACGAAATCGGTGCGCGATGCGGCGATCATGCTCGAGGCGATGGCCGGACATGACCCCAAGGACAGCACCAGCGCCGATCTGGCGGTGCCGGATTTCGAAGCGATGCTGACCGGGGACATCAAGGGCAAGAAAATCGGGATTCCCAAGGAATACCGCATGGAAGGTATGCCGGCCGAGATCGAAAAGCTGTGGGCAGACGGTGCCGACATGCTGCGCGATGCAGGGGCCGAGATTGTCGACATCAGCCTGCCGCACACCAAATACGCGCTGCCTGCCTATTACGTGATCGCGCCAGCCGAGGCGTCGAGCAACCTCGCGCGATATGACGGCGTGCGCTATGGCCACCGGGCCACGCTGGCGCAGGGTGACGGCATCACCGAAATGTATGAAAAGACCCGCGCCGAAGGATTTGGACCCGAAGTGCAGCGCCGCGTGATGATCGGAACCTACGTACTGAGCGCGGGGTTCTATGACGCCTATTACAACCGGGCGCGCCGGGTGCGTACGTTGATCAAGAAGGATTTTGAGGATGTCTTTGCACAAGGCGTTGACGCGATCCTGACCCCTGCAACACCATCCGCTGCCTTTGGACTGGGCGAAATGGCCGAGGCCGATCCGGTGCAGATGTACCTGAACGACGTCTTTACCGTCACTGTGAACCTTGCGGGTTTGCCCGGCATCTCGGTGCCAGCAGGGCTTGACCAGAAAGGTCTGCCGCTTGGGCTGCAACTGATCGGGCGTCCATGGGAAGAAGGTGATTTGCTGAATACGGCATATGCGCTGGAAACGGCCGCCGGGTTTGTGGCCAAGCCTGCGAAATGGTGGTAGAGACCGGCGCCAGAAAAACATCAACGGCAGGACAGCAGCGATGCATTCGGTGGCCCGTATTCCCCTCTATCTGGGGCTTTCCCTAGGACTGATCTCGGCCTGCGCCCCGCAGGTTCCTGACAGTGGTGCAACATACAATGCACGCGAGGCCGAGTTGGCCAGCGGTGTCGCAAGCGCCGAACGCCTGGCACCGCCACAGGCCGTGACGAGTCAGCCGCTGTCTCCGTTGGGGTCACCTGTGCCGCCGGGACCCGTAACTGGTGCTCCGGTGGGAACACCCGAAGGTATCGCCGCAGAGACGGCTGCCGTATTGGCCTCAAGCTCTGCCGTTGGAACCGCACCCGCGATCGCACCTGTGGCCCCGGCACCGGTGATTGCAAGCAGCGGCCTGTCGGTAGAGAATGATTTTTCCGCCGTTTCGGAAAATCGCTCGATTCAGGGCGACGCGGCGTTGATTGCTGAAAACAGCGCTCAGTATCAGGTGATCCAACCAACTGCATTGCCCTCGCGCAGCAGCGGATCGCAGCCCAACATCGTCGCCTATGCGCTGAGCAGCAGTCACCCCAAAGGCACACGTATCTACAGCCGCAGCGGGATCAATCTGCAGGGGCGGGCCGAGCGGAATTGCGCCAATTTCCCATCCTCGGATCTTGCGCAGATTGAGTTCCTCTCCAAAGGCGGCCCGGATCGTGATCGCGCCGGGTTGGACCCGGATGGGGATGGCTATGCCTGTGGGTGGGACCCGGCCCCGTTTCGCAAGGCCCAGAACGGGTGAGCGATCGACCGGCACCAAAGTGGTTGCCGTCGCCGAATTTCGGGCCGCGTCGTGGAGACTTGCAGCCAGATCTCATCGTGATTCACTTTACTGCCATGGCCAGCGCAGAGGCTGCGCTGGAGCGCCTGTGTGATGCGGAGGCCGAGGTCTCTGCACATTACTTGATCGGCGGCAATGGAACGCTCTGGCAACTCGTCGAGGAAGAGATGCGGGCCTGGCATGCCGGGGCCGGAAGCTGGCAGGGCAGGGATGATATAAACTCTCGCTCCATTGGCATTGAACTGGACAATACCGGCGCCCACCCGTTTGCCGAGCCGCAGATGTCTGCGCTTGAGGCCTTGCTGCGCGAGGTGATGGCACGCTGGTCGATACCGGCCACTGGAGTAATCGGGCATTCCGACATGGCTCCTGCCCGCAAATATGATCCCGGTGCACGGTTTGATTGGGCCCGCCTCGCGGGGCAGGGTCTGGCGGTCTGGCCTGAAACGCCGTCACAACCCGGCGACTTTGCCAGGGACGCAGCGCAGTTTGGCTATCCGGAGGCTGAAGAGGCCGAGATTCTGGCCGCATTCCGGGCACGGTTTCGCCCCGGCGCCGATGGACCCATTGATGATGTCGACCGCAGTGTCATGGCCGATCTCGCGCGTCGCTTTGGCGTTGACCGGAGGCAGCACAACGCCTAGAGCGCAGAGGCGCGGAGGGCCGGATGGCCGCTGGCGCCTTCGGGCGCGAGAGGAAAGTCCGGACTCCACAAGGCAACGGTGCCGGGTAATGCCCGGGCGGGGTAACCCGACGGATAGCGCCACAGAAACAAACCGCCTCGGTGAAACCCGGGGTAAGGATGAAACGGTGGGGTAAGAGCCCACCGCGCCGCTGGCAACAGGGGCGGCTAGGCAAGCCCCACCGGGAGCAATGCCAAATAGGACCCCCGCGCGGGCTGGTCCCGGCAACGGGATACCGCCGCTAGGCACGCGTTGGCCAAGAGGGGTCGGGTTGGCAGCTTGAGGCCCGCAGCAATGTCGGCCCTAGAGGAATGGTCATCTACCGGCGGGGCAACCTGTCGGGGACAAAATCCGGCTTACAGGCCCTCCGCGCATAACCTTCTAGTTCGGACTGATCAGGGATGTTGGGGTGGCTTCATCGGTTGGCGCGGATCGCTCGGCGGCCAATTGGGTGGCGGCGATAACGGCACCGCAAAGGATCACGATAACGGCAAAGGGGGGAATACGCATAAACAGCTCCACTCATACAAAACAACAAGGTCTTCAAAAACAATGGCGTTCTAGCGTCTGGTGAGGTCCGTGTAAAGATTTCGCAACGCTATCGGCGGGTTTTGGCAAAACACCTGTTGACTCGGGCCACATCGCGGGTAAAAGCGCACGCTCAGATAGATTTTCCGAGAGGTCCGCTTGGGGCTGGCCTTTCGTTGCAGGAGAGATACCATGGCGAAGCCGACCACAATCAAAATCCGCCTGAACTCGACCGCAGGCACGGGCCACTTTTATGTCACCAAAAAGAACGCCCGCACCATGACCGAGAAGATGATCGTTCGCAAATACGATCCGGTTGCCCGCAAGCATGTCGAGTACAAGGAAGGCAAAATCAAGTAAGCCTTTTCGCAATCGCGAAATCGATATGGGCTGCGCCGGGGCGTGGCCCTTTTTCGTTTGCGCAGCATATCCGGCAGAACCGCGCGAGAACCGGCGGTCATGTCCAGCACCGTACCCAGCCTGCGCACGTCGACGATCGCTGATCTGGCAGTGGTTGATGCGCTGTTGTCACGCGCCTATCCCAAGCTGTTATAGGTGGACTATCCTCCGTCCGTTCTGGTGCCCGCATAGCCATTGATCAGCCGGGCGCAGCCGGTTCTGTTGCGGTCAGGCAGCCACTATGTTCCTGAGCTGGAGGGACACATGATCGTCGGTGCCGGTGGCTGGACGCGCGACAAGGTTCACCACCAGAGGGCCCACGTCCGGCATGTTGTCATCGATCACAGGTTGCGACGCCGAGGGATCGCACGGGCCGTGATCCGACACAGCCTGAACGCGGCTGAGTGGCAGGGCATCACCGAAATGGCGTGTTGGTCGACCCTGACCGCCGAGCCGTTATATGCCTCAATGGGCTTTGTATCCGAACGCCCAATGGAGGTCCCCTGTGGCCTGACATAGGCTTTTCCTCGTTGCGAATGCGCTTGATGATGGTTGCTTGCGCGACAGGCCAGTAGTTCCTAGCGCCGCGGAGCCGGTGTCTGACGGCCGTAGGAATGAGCCATTTCGATACCCAGACACTCACCGCTCGGTTGGCGGAACATCTTTCAGCTTGTCAGACAGGGTGCGGCGCTCGGCGGGTGTCCACTTGTTGTGGCGGCGTGTGGTCGAGGCGGGGTGCTTGCCCAGTCCAGTCGTCGGGCGCCAGCTGGTCTTTGGCCGGATCGGGCGCGGCACCAGATTGCCCCCGCAATTGGGGCACACGTTTTCCAGAACCGATTCTGCGCAGGTTACGCAGTAGGTGCATTCATATGTACAGATGCAGGCTTCGGTCGACTCTGGCGGCAAGTCGCAATCGCAGATTTCGCAATTCGGGCGGAGTTCCAGCATATGATTTCGTACCATGCAAAAAGGGCCGGTCACAAGGACCGGCCCTTTGTTGTTCGGGATGTTCCGCGTTTACTCGCGATTGCCGAGCAGTTGCAGCAGGAACATGAACATGTTGATAAAGTCGAGATACAGGCTCAGTGCGCCCATTATCGCGGCCTTGCCCAGCCACTCGCTGTCGCCGGAATGCGCCATCTGCAGGTAGGTGGTCTTGATCTTCTGGGTGTCATAGGCGGTCAGGCCGGCAAAGATCAGAACGCCGAGGATCGAGATGGCGAAGGCCATCGCAGGCATCGGCCAGAAGATGTTGACGATGGAGGCGACGATCAGACCGATCACGCCCATGATCAGGAAGCTGCCCCAGCCCGAGATGTCTTTCTTAGTGGTATAGCCCCAGAGCGACAGACCGGCGAATGCGACGGCGGTAATCAGGAAGACCTGAATGATCGAGAAACCGGTGAAGACCAGAAAGATCGAGCTGAGCGAGACGCCCATCACTGCAGCAAAGGCGTAGAACACGATCTGTGCAGTCGCGGCGGACATCCGGTTGATGCCAGCGCTAAAGCCAAAAACGAAGGCGAGAGGCGCAAACATCACGACCCATTTCAGGGGCGACGTATAAAGCGCGGCACCAAGCCCGGTCAGATATTTGTCCGCACCGATCTGGTATTCCGTCGGCACATCGCTGACTGCGAGCCCGGCCAACGCCCAGGCGGCGGCAAAGGTGATCAACATGCCTACGGACATCGTGCCGTAGACTTTGTTCATATGCGCGCGCAGGCCTTCGTCGATAGCCGCAGTGCGCACACCGGCGGCGGTCCGGCCCGTCATGTGACTCGTGTCGAATTCAGCCATTCAAGGTCTCCGTTCATATTAAAAGGGGCCGCCAGATAAGTCTGACAGCGTTCCTCTTGAATATTGTATCCGCAGCAGCTTTTTTCAAGTGAATCCGTCAGGTTCGTGCACTAAATTCGGCCGAATGACCGACCGCGACGGCGATTTCTTACCGTCGCGATCTGAGTGCGACGAAATTCGGTCAGCAGCGCCAGCTTTCCGGGGCATCCCAGATCGGGCGGCGCGCTTCGGTCTCGGCCTCTTTACGGGTCAGCCCGATGTCTTGCAGAGCGGTATCGTTCAAGCGGGCAAGGGCCCGACGCTGGCGCCAGAGGTCGTAACGGCGAGTCATGCGATTGATCAGAGGCTGACGATTCGGCCGCGCGTGACTGGGAACAGAGATATAAGTCATTATCGTTGTCCTTTCAGTAAAGGCGATGGGTTCTCGCCGTTTAATCAACTGTCTTGATATATGCTGCTATGTCAGTCATGATGAAAGCCAATATTTGTTGCGTGAAACATCAAGGAATGTGATATTGCGAAATCTCGACATCACGACGCTCCGCTCTTTTGTGGCCGTTGCCGATTCTGGCGGTGTGACGCGGGCGGCCGGGGTTCTGAACCTCACCCAATCCGCCGTTTCGATGCAGCTCAAGCGGCTCGAAGAACTGTTGGGGCTTGAGCTGCTTGATAGGACCGGGCGCACCATCGCGCTGACGGCATCGGGCGAACAGTTACTGGCCTATGCTCGTCGTATGGTGGCGTTGAACGACGAGTTGATCACGCGCCTGACGGATCAGGCGTTTGAAGGCGAAATCGTTCTGGGGGTGCCGCATGACATCGTTTACCCGGCGATTCCCCGAGTGTTGCAGCAGTTCAATGCAAGCTATCCCAGAGTGAAGGTGCAACTTGTCACCGCCAACACGCGCAATCTGAAAGACCGGTTTGAGCGTGGGGAATGCGACATGATTCTCACGACCGAGCCGGACAAGACCCCCGGTGCGGAAATGGTTGCGGCGATTCCGCTGGTCTGGGTGGGGGCGCCGGGCGGCGTGGCTTGGCGCAAACGGCCGGTCGAGTTGGCACAAGGGCGCAGCTGCATTTTCCGGCCCATTGTGCTGAGCGCGTTCGAAACGGCCGGAATTGAATGGAACGTGGCGCTGGACAGCGATTCTGATCGCACAATCGAGGCAACCGTAGCTGCAGACCTTGCCGTGATGGCAATGCTTGACGGAACGCAGCCACCGCATGTGGAGGTGATCAATCATGGCAGCGCCCTGCCGCCGCTGCCCATGCACTATATCAACTTCTACGGCGGCGACCGGGAGGGTGGCGAAGTGTCCGAGACACTTGCGAATCTCTTGCGCGTGACGTTTGCCGACATGAAGCCACGCGCGAGACTCAAGGCGGCGGTTTAGATTTCCGTCGGACGAACGATGACCTTGCCCGTCGATTTGCGGGTGCGCAGCAGCTCCATGCCCTCGGCAACCTTTGACAAAGGTAGGGTATTGCTGATGTGGGGGTGGAGATTGCCGGCGCTGTGCCAGTCGATGAGCTGTCGGAAACTGTCGCGGACAAGATCGGGCCGGAATTTCATATAGCCGCCAATGTAAAAGCCGAGAACAGAGAGATTCTTGACCAGCAGGTGGTTAGCGGGGATTTTTGGCACGTCGCCGCTGGCAAATCCGATGGGAAGCAGCCGCCCTTCGGGATTGCAGGCCCGAAACGCGGCCTTGAACGCGTCACCGCCGACAGCATCATAGACGACATCGGCACCACCAAGCGCCAATACGCGCTCGCGCAGGTCTTCGGCATCATCAACCAGATGGTCCGCGCCTGCCGCACGCGCAACCTCCAGCTTGTCCGCGCCGCGCGCATGGGCAATCACTGTGGCCCCCATCAGCCTGCCGATTTCGACCGCAGTCAGGCCGACACCTCCGGCGGCGCCGGTCACAAGGAGAGTCTCGCCCGGTTGCAATCTGGCACGGTGCGCCAGCGCCATGTGGCTGGTCCCATAGGCGATCTGCAGGGCGGCGGCGTCTTCAAAGCTCATGGTATCGGGAATCAGGGTCGCACGCGCGGCCTCGAACACCCCGAATTCGGCCAAACCTCCCTGTCCTGAGAAGACCGCGACGCGATCACCGACTGAGAGATTGTCAACCGAATCGCCCGTTTTCGCGATGATTCCGGACAATTCCATCCCAAGTGTAAACGGTGCGTCCGGAATATCCTGATACGTGCCCTTTTGTATGAGCAGGTCCGCAAAATTCAATCCGCAGGCCATGATGCGAACCTGGATTTGGCTGGATCCAGGGGGCGGTACCGCGATCTCTGCGAGTTTGGCGTCACCCCCTTTGGTTGCTATCTGATAGGCGAGCATATCAAAATCCTTGTATTTGCGAAGGTTTAAGGTGATTGTCTCAGACAAGTTAAACGTGTCGTGCCAAGAGTTCGATAGTCGGCTGTGGTTGATGACACTCTGCCTATATGGTGAGAAAAACTGTTTCCAAACAGGCACAAATACAACCTTACGCAGAGATATTTTCCCGCTTTCCGGGAGTTGCCCACCTTGAATTCAACTCAAAAGCCCGTAGTATCTGCATCGTGTAGTACTTCGGGTCTAGCCAGAGTGGGTTTTCGCGGATTGACTGAATACAGTCGTTCCGTTGGAGTTCAGCGGTCGAGCTCGAGTGTTAATTAGTTTTGCAAAGGAGAAAAGTATGACTCACCCTGTAGATGTGCATGTTGGAAAGCGCGTGCGTCACCGTCGATGGCTGATCGGAATGACACAGCAGCAACTGGCCGAACAGGTCGGAATCAAGTTCCAACAGATCCAGAAGTACGAAACCGGTGCCAACCGTGTCAGTGCTTCCCGTCTCTGGGATATTGCCGACGCGCTTGATGTGCCCGTAAGCTTCTTTTTTGAAGGCCTCGAAGACGCCGACAGACCCGAGGGTGAAAAGTCGATGGTGCCGGCTGATCTGATGGGGGACAAAGAGGCGCTCGACCTTGTGCGGTCCTATTATGCCATTCCAGAGAACCAGCGTCGCCGGCTCTTTGAATTGGCGCGAGTGCTCAGCGACGTCGCCTGAGCCCGTTGCGGCAACGCTTGCAATTCCCGTGGAGGACTGGCAGTCGCCTGTTATGACCTCTGCGATACTTACAGATCTTGCTCTTGCGCATCTGCTTGCAGATGCGGCGCGTGTGGAAATTCTCCCGCACTTCAGACAACCTGGGTTGTTGGCGCAGAACAAGGAAGCCGCAGGGTTTGATCCGGTTACAGTTGCAGATCGCTCGGCTGAAAAGGCGATGCGCGACTTGCTGACTGAACATCGGCCGCAGGATGGTATTTGGGGGGAAGAGTTCGGGCGCCAGAAAGGCACGTCCGGGCGAGAGTGGGTGCTGGACCCAATTGATGGCACACGCGGATTTATCAGTGGCACACCAACCTGGGGTGTTCTGATTGCGCTGTCGGACCAGAACGGTCCGACACTTGGCCTCATTGATCAACCCTATACCCAAGAGCGTTTTGTCGGCGGTCCCGAAATCGCCGAGCTTATAGGGCCATTTGGCACAGTGCCAATGGTGACAAGACCCACCGAAACGCTGGAACAGGCAATCCTGTTTACCACATATCCCGAAGTCGGCAGCCCAACCGAACGCGCGGCGTTTGAAACCGTTGCGTCACAGGTGAAACTCGCCCGCTATGGCATGGATTGCTATGCCTATGCATTGCTCGCTGCCGGTCAGATTGATCTGGTGATCGAAGCTGGACTCAACGCCTATGATATCCAGGCCCCAATCGCCGTGGTTCGGGCTGCAGGCGGCATAGTCACCGATTGGCATGGAAAACCGGCGCATCTGGGCGGGCGGGCATTGGCTGCGGCCAATCCTGCGATCCACGCCGCCGCACTGGAACTGCTCGCGCCCACCGCCAAGGGTTGAGCCGCAGCGCGTCTGCCGCTAAAAGGACATTAGCGCCAAGTCCTTTGCCCGTTTTCTGTTGGCGCATGTTCACACTTCTCATCCGAACCGGGCCAAACCTGAAGTGTGGAGACGAATATGTCTGAAATCCTGATCAAAAATGCCGATACCATGCTAACCATGGACGACGCGCGCCGGGAACTTGCCGGTGCCGATATCCTGATCCGCGACGGGGTGATCGCCGAGATCGGCCAGAACCTTTGCACCAGCGGGACTGTCCAGTCAGCCTCGGGATGTGTTGTGACACCGGGGTTGGTCAATACGCATCATCACCTGTACCAGACCCTGACACGAGCGGTTCCGGGTGGGCAAGACGCGCTGCTTTTTGGGTGGCTCAAGACGCTCTACCCGATCTGGGCGCGGTTTGGCCCTGAAGAAATGTTTGTGTCCGCGCAAATCGGTCTGGCGGAACTCGCGCTGTCCGGATGTACGCTGTCCTCGGACCATCTCTATCTTTATCCCAATGGCGCACGACTGGACGATACGATTGCCGCCGCTGCCGAACTTGGTCTGCGGTTCCATCCGACGCGCGGAGCGATGAGCATCGGCGAGAGCGATGGAGGCTTACCACCAGATTCGCTGGTCGAGCGTGAAGCCGCGATTCTTGAGGATTGTATCCGGGTCATCGACGCGCACCACGACGCGGGCGAGGGGGCGATGTGCCGCGTTGGCATTGCGCCCTGTTCGCCTTTTTCAGTCAGCCGGGATCTCATGCGCGAGGCGGCGCTGCTGGCGCGGGACAAGGGCGTGATGCTGCATACCCATCTCGCGGAAAACGATGAAGACATTGCCTATTCCCAAGCCAATTTCGGCTGTCGGCCGGGACAATACGCCGAGGATTTGGGGTGGACCGGACCAGATGTCTGGCACGCGCATTGCGTCAAACTGGATGGTGAAGAGATCGATCTGTTTGCGCGCTCGCGCACGGGCGTTGCCCATTGCCCTTGCTCGAACTGCCGATTGGGCAGCGGGATCGCACCGGTCCGCGCGATGCGGGATGCGGGCGTTCCGGTCGGTCTGGGCGTCGATGGCTCTGCCAGCAACGACGCCGGGAACATCATCTCCGAAGCGCGCCTGTCCATGTTGCTGCAAAGGGTGTCGCGTGGGGCCGACGCGATGAGCGCGCGTGAGGCGCTGGAGATCGCCACACGCGGCGGCGCAGATGTTGTTGGTCGGCCTGATTGTGGGCGACTTGCCGTCGGCAAACGGGCGGACATTGCGATCTGGGATACGACCGGTGTGGAAAGTGCAGGGAGCTGGGCCCCGGCGGCGCTCTTGCTGGCAGGGCCGACGCGGGTCAGGGACCTGTTTGTCGAAGGCCGGCAGGTTGTTGCAGACGGACAGATCGCGACACTGGACCTGACCACCGTGATCCAGCGCCAGAACGCGCTCGCAAAACAGATCGCCGTGGCGCTCTGAGCGCAGGCACTATTGTTGTTTGCCGCCGATCCAGACCTCGTGAATGGCGCGATCATCGCCCATCATGATGGTGGCAAACAGTGCCTCCCAGATATCGTTGGCACAGGCGGTTCTCTGGGCGATGGCAGGTGTTGAGGCCAGATCAAGAACGATCAGATCGGCCTCGCGCCCCGCGACGACGTTGCCAATCTGGTCCTGCATGTGCAGCGCTTGCGCCGATCCGACCGTTGCCAGCCACAAAAGCTGTGCGGCGTGCAGTGGGACGCCGCGCAACTGGCCGATTTCATAAGCCGCCGCCATCGTGCGCAGCATGGAAAACGATGACCCTCCGCCGGTATCCGTGGCCAGCCCGATGCGATGGCCGTCTTTCATCAGGCCCATCATGTCAAACAGGCCAGAGCCGATGAAAGTGTTGGAGGTCGGGCAATGAACCAGCGCTGCCCCCATCTCGCTCAGGCGTGCACGTTCGCGATCTTCGAGATGGATCGCATGGCCATAAAGCCCACGCTCGCCAAGCAATCCGTGTGCCTCGTAAGTATCAAGATAATCGCGCGCGTCGGGGAACAAGTCGCGGACCCAGGCGATTTCGTCCACCTGTTCGCTGAGATGGGTCTGCATCAGACAATCCGGATGCTCGGCCCAGAGCGCGCCCATGGCATCAAGCTGTTCCGGTGTTGATGTCGGTGAAAAGCGAGGGGTGATCGCATATGAGAGCCTGTCAATCCCGTGCCAACGCTCCAGTAGCGCCTTGGATTGATCATAGGCGGTTTGCGGGGTGTCACGCAGCCCTTCGGGCGCGTTCCTGTCCATACAGGTCTTGCCAGTCATGACCCGCTGATTGCGACGCTGCGCCTCGGCAAAGAACGCCTCGACGCTCTCTGGATGGATGGTGGCAAAGCTGCACATGGTTGTGGTGCCGTGGGCGGTTGTGAGGTCCAGATAGCGCGCCGCAATCTCGGCCGCATACCCGGCGTCACAAAACCGCATCTCCTCGGGAAACGTATAGGTATTCAGCCAGTCGATCAGCCGTTTTCCCCAGCTCGCGATCATCGCGGTTTGCGGAAAGTGTACATGGGCGTCCACAAAGCCAGCCATGATGACCCGGTCACCATGATCGATCACCGTGGCCTGCGGGGTATCCGCACAAAGCCTGTCAGACGGGCCGACCGCGACGATATGACCATCGCGCAACGCCACGGCCTCCTCGATGCGGGCAGAGTCGGTTGGATCGCCTTCAAAAGGCGTGCCGGAGAAGGATAAGACCTGTCCCTTCAGGATCACGGTTTCGGCCATTGACAGCTCCCTAAGCATCGCTGAATACGAAGAAGCAGCCTAGCGAGCAGATTCACCTGCGTAAATCATCGCATTGTCATTGTTTTCCATTAGCAGCTTCTTTTAATTTGACGCCAATTGAAGGGGGCAGAGCATGACCACCACCGATGACAAGGCGGAAGCCGACGACCATCGCGAAGACGATGCCTATCTGCTGGATCGGAGCGCCGTCGCTGCGATCCTCGATGCCGTAGACGTTGGCAATCAGACCCTCCTGACCGAACTGATGGAACCGCTGCACGCGGCGGACATCGCCGACCTTCTGGAACAGATTGGTCATGCGGAACGCGAAAGCCTGATCCGGCTTTACGATCATGAATTTGATGGCGACATCCTCTCAGAACTGGATGAGAGCATCCGCGAGGACGTGATTTCGATCCTAGCGCCACATGTTCTGGCGGATGCGGTGCGTGATCTCGAAAGCGATGACGTCGTCGACTTGATCGAGGATCTGGAGGAACCACAGCAAGAGGCCATTCTGGACGCGCTTGCCGAGACTGACCGTCTCGCCGTCAAGCAGGCGATGTCCTATCCCGAAGGGTCCGCCGGTCGCCTGATGCAACGCGAGGTGGTGATGGCGCCCGAACACTGGAATGTCGGGCAAGCCATCGATTACATGCGCAGCAATGAACACATGCCGGATCAGTTCTATCATGTCATTCTGGTTGATCCGCGTCTGCATCCCGTTGGCAATGTAACGCTGGGCAAACTGATGGGTACGCGTCGCGAAGTGCCGCTTGTCGATATCACCGAAGAGATGTTTCACGTCATTCCTGTGACGCAGGACGAGGAAGACGTCGCCTATGCGTTCAACCAGTATCATCTGATTTCGACGCCGGTTGTGGATGACGAAGGGCGTCTGGCTGGCATGATCACCATTGATGACGCGATGGCGGTGCTGGACGAAGAACACGAAGAAGACATCTTGCGGCTTGCCGGTGTCGGCGACGAAAGCTCGCTGTCTGACAGCGTCGCTGAAACGGTCAAGCGACGGTTACCGTGGTTGGCCGTAAATCTGCTGACCGCGATCCTGGCCTCACTCGTGATCGCCTTGTTTGAGGACACCTTGTCGAGATTCGTCGCGCTGGCGGTCCTGATGCCGATTGTTGCCTCAATGGGAGGCAACGCGGGCACACAGTCGTTGACCGTTGCGGTGCGTTCACTTGCGACCCGCGACCTCACCGGTTCAAACGTCTGGCGGGTGATCCGGCGCGAGGTGTTGGTGGGCCTGCTGAATGGTCTGGTCTTTGCTGTGACCATGGGCGTTGTCGGCGTGATCTGGTTCGGATCCCCGCAGATTGGGTATGTGATTGCCGTTGCCATGGTGATTAATCTGGTCGTCGCCGGGTTGGCAGGCACCGTGATTCCGGTCGCTATGGACAAGATGGGGGTCGACCCGGCGTTGGCATCAGGCACCTTTGTGACAACGGTTACTGATGTCGTGGGCTTCTTTGTATTTCTTGGTCTGGCTGGAATGGTGCTGCTATGACCGATCTTGCCGCGATCAAGGGAGCCGCGCGCAAGGCGGCATTCGCCCGGCGCAAGGCGGCGTTTGAACGGGCAAGCGGGGCAGGGGCGGGCCTGCTGTCCGAATTGCTTGCAGGGTACCGCGGCGTTGCGCTGTCGGGCTATCTGCCGATCCGCACCGAGATTGATCCGCTGCCCGCGATGGCCGAGGCGGCAGCCCACGGCCCTGTCGGGCTCCCGGTGATCGAGGGCCCTGACCTGCCGCTGCGCTTCAGCCGGTGGGAACCTGACATGCCATTGCGCGCGAACGGTTTTGGCACGCAGGTTCCCGAACACGACGATTTTTTTGAACCTGAAATGCTCATCGTTCCCTTGGTTGCGTTTGACGCTGCGGGCGGGCGGCTGGGATATGGCGGGGGCTTTTATGACCGAACCCTTGAACAGTTGCGCGCCAAACGCGCCACGCTGGCCATCGGTTTCGCCTTTGATGCGCAGGAGGCAGAAAACCTGCCGCTGGAAGCGACCGATCAGCCGCTGGACTTTCTTGTGACAGAAAGCCGGGTCCTGACGTTCAGGGACTGATCGGCGCAAACACGGGGTCAGATCAAATTTCGCGCGTCCTTGCCGTGATACCTTGGCTGCATATCGCAGAGAGGAAGACGTCATGGTATTATCAGAAACCGAACTGGATATGGTGTGCAGCAGTCTGGAGCGTTTGCAGATCGATTTCAGTGGCCATCCACAGTATTTCTATCAATCCCTGTTTCGCCACGCGCCCGAATTGCGCGAGATGTTTCGCGAGGACCTCGAAGGGCAGGGGATGAAGTTCATGACCACGCTCTCCGTCATCGTTTCACGTCTGAACGACGATGCAGGCAGCGCGGAACAATATCTTGGTCTGGGCAAGCTGCACGCGACCCTTGGCATACAGCGCGCCCATTTCGTACCGATGGGCGAAGCGTTGATGGACACATTGCGCGTGGGGCTGGGGGATGGTTTTACCCCGGAACTGGAGGCGGCATGGCGCAAGGCTTATGACCATGTGTCCAGCACCATGATCCGTCGTGGGGCCATCGGCGCGTAGCACCGGATTTGTGCCAAGAAAAATCTGAGGAGGCCGTAAGAACAATCGGTCAGGCGATCCCTGAATATGGCGCGCAACTCTCTTGCCCTTGTCTCTCTCGCAGCCTAGGACAGCGGCATGAGAATATTGTTTTTGGGCGATGTGATGGGCCGGTCTGGACGGGCCGCTGTTACGACGCATCTGGCGCGGCTGCGCGATGAATGGCGGTTGGATTTTGTCGTGGTCAACGGCGAAAACTCCACCAACGGCATGGGCCTGTCGGGCGATCATGCCAAGCTTTTGCTTGATGCTGGGGCCGATTGTGTAACGCTGGGCGATCACGCGTTCGATCAAAAGGACATGCTGCAATTCATCGAACGTGAGCCCCGCGTCATCCGCCCATTGAACTTTGCCAAAAACGCGCCGGGCAAAGGGTATCGTGTCTTTTCGGCTCCCGGTGGGCGCAAGGTGCTGGTGCTTCAGGTGCTGGGGCAGGTGTTCATGAAACGCCCGTTTGACGATCCGTTCTCGGCGGTCGAACCGATCCTGAAATCGCACCCGCGTGGCGGGCTTGCTCATGCGGTGATCGTCGACATGCACTGCGAGGCGACTTCTGAAAAGATGGCGATGGGGCATTACTGCGACGGGCGCGCAAGCCTTGTTGTGGGAACGCATACCCATGTGCCGACGGCGGATGCGCAGGTCTTGCCGGGTGGAACCGGGTATCTGAGTGATGCCGGGATGTGCGGCGACTATAATTCGGTGATCGGCATGGACAAGGCAGAGCCGCTGCGCCGTTTCATCACCGGTATGCCCAAGGCCCGGTTCAGCCCGGCCGCGGGCGAGGCCACCCTCTCAGGTGTATTTGTCGAAACCGATGACCGCACCGGCGCCGCCAAATCCATACGGATGATCCGGGTCGGAGGGCGGCTGCAAGAGGCCACCCCGTGACACGTCGCGAGCGGATCATGCTCCTAGCGTTCCTTGTGGTTCTGGGCGCCGGATGGGGGATAACGCAGCCGCTCTCCAAAATTGCCGTCAGTACAGGCCACGGGCATTTCGGCCTGATTTTCTGGCAGTTGGTGATCGGTGCGCTGCTGATAGGCGTCGTAATACTGCTGCGTCGCGATCACTTGCCGATCACGGCAGCAACGCTCCGCGTATTTGTCATCATTACGCTGGTTGGTACCATCATCCCCAATTCTGCGTCCTACAAGGCGGTTGTGCATATTCCGGCCGGGGTGATGTCGGTGCTGTTGTCTCTGGTGCCTCTCGTCGCCTTTCCGATGGCGTTGGGCTTGGGGCTTGAGCAGTTCTCGTTTCGACGATTTGGTGGGTTGCTCTTGGGCTTGGCAGGCGTCGCTCTGCTGGTGCTGCCGGATACCAGCTTGCCAGAGCCCGGTTTGCTGAAATGGGTGGCCGTGGCGATGATCGCAGCTGCTTGCTATGCGTTCGAAGGCAACTTTGTCGCCCGATGGGGGATCGCGGGCATGAACCCGATGCAGGTGATGTTCGGCGCGTCCCTCGTGGGGGCAATGCTCAGCCTGCCGCTCGCCCTGGGGACGGGCCAGTTCATTAACCCGCTACGGCCATGGGACGAGGCGGAATGGGCCTTGTTGGCATCGTCGATCGTACATGCGGTGACATACACGGGCTACGTCTGGCTGGTGGGGCGTGCGGGATCGGTTTTTGCGGTTCAGGTCAGCTATCTGGTCACTGGGTTCGGTGTGTTCTGGGCCATGTTGCTGCTAGGAGAAAGCTATTCGCCCTATTTCTGGGCAGCAGCGGCGTTGATGCTGGTCGGGGTCTTTGCGGTGCAACCGCGCCGACAACAGCCTCTTGCGCCTGACGTGGCAATGAAGGAGACTGTGCGCTAGCCAATTGCAGTGCCGGGTCCATCGCAAAACATGCAGCTATTTCAGCTTTCTGACACCGGCAGCGCCGTCCTGACTCTGCTCATCGTGGCGGCGATGTTCGTCCTTTTCCTGCGCGAGGCTTTCCCGACCGAGGTCGTGGCCATCGCGGGCGTTGCAACGATGCTTGTAACGGGCGTTCTTCCTTATCAGGCGGCGTTGCCGGTGCTGGCCAACCCCGCTCCCTGGACGATTGCTGCGATGTTCATCATCATGGGCGCGCTTGTGCGGACCGGCGCGCTGGATGCTTTTACCTCGCTGGCGCAACGGCAGGCCAGCGTGAACCCGCGTTTTGCGATCGGCCTGCTGATGGCGTTTGTGGTTTTGGCTTCGGCATTCGTGTCCAACACGCCTGTGGTCGTGGTCATGATCCCGGTGTTTATCCAACTCGCGCGAACGCTCGACCTTGCCGCCAGCAAGCTCTTGATACCGCTCAGCTATGCGGCGGTCATGGGCGGAACGCTGACGTTGATCGGAACCTCGACCAATCTGCTGGTCGATGGTGTCGCGCGGGCGCAGGGGCTTGAGCCATTTACGATATTTGAGGTGACGCCACTGGGACTGGCCGTTGTCATCTGGGGCATGATCTATCTGCGCTTTGTCGGCGCCAAACTGCTGCCGGTGCGCGATAGCATGGCGATGATGCTGTCAGACCGGTCGCGGATGAAGTTCTTTACCGAGGCGGTCATTCCTCCAGACAGCAACCTGATCGGGCGCGAAGTCACGGGCGTGCAATTGTTCAAACGCGACGGCGTGCGTCTGGTTGACGTGGTGCGCGGCGATGTCTCGCTTCGGCGCAATCTCAAAGGGGTTGAATTGCAGGTCGGTGACCGCGTGGTGCTGCGCACACAAATGACCGAACTTCTGAGCTTGCAGAATAATAAGGAACTGAAACGGGTTGATCAGGTCTCTGCGGTAGAGACATCAACAGTCGAGGTTCTGATCACCCCCGGTTGCAAGATGGTCGGGCGGACGCTGGGCACCTTGCGTCTGCGCCGTCGCTACGGTGTTTATGTGCTGGCCGTGCATCGGCGTAATCAGAATATCGGACGGCAGCTTGACGATCTTGTGGTGCGGGTGGGGGATACGCTGCTGCTCGAAGGCGCTCCGGGAGATATTCAGCGGTTGGCTTCGGACATGGAGATGGTTGACGTCTCGCAACCCTCTGCCCGTGCCTTTCGCCGCAACCATGCGCCGATCGCCATCATCGCACTTGTCGGTATCGTGCTTCTGGCGGCTCTGGGCCTCGCTCCGATCCTCTACCTGTCGATCGTCGCCGTCGCGATTGTGCTGATCACGGGCTGTATCGATGCGGACGAGGCGTTTTCCTTTATTGACGGGCGTTTGTTGGCGCTGATCTTTTCCATGCTTGCGATTGGCGCGGCGCTGGAAAGCTCGGGTGCAGTTAGCATGATCGTGAACGCAATCGCCCCGACCTTGCAAATGTTGCCACCGTTCCTCGTGATCTGGGCGATCTATTTGCTGACGTCTGTTCTGACAGAACTTGTGTCCAACAACGCCGTTGCTGTTGTCGTGACACCAATTGCCATCGGGCTAGCAAGCGCCATGGGGATTGATCCGCGACCCTTGGTCGTTGCGGTGATGATCGCGGCCTCAGCCTCGTTTGCAACCCCGATCGGATATCAGACCAATATGCTGGTCTACGGCCCCGGTGGTTACAAGTTTACAGACTTCATGCGGGTCGGCATCCCGTTGAACCTGTCAATCGGGGTTCTGGCCTCAGCCTTGATCCCGCTGCTCTGGCCGCTTTAGGCGACCGAGTCCGAGCGCCCGGCATTCCGACCGGAAAAGATGCAACCACCCAGAAACGTGCCTTCCAGCGCGTTGTAACCGTGATAACCGCCGCCGCCAAAGCCAGCGACCTCTCCGGCCGCGAAAAGGCCCGGCACGACCTCGCCATCAGCGCCAATTGCGCGGCTGTCCAAATCGGTTTGCAGACCACCCAAGGTCTTGCGGGTCAGGATATGCAGGCGAACCGCGATCAACGGACCATTCGCCGGGTCAAGGAACTTGTGCGGCTTGGCCGTGCGGATCAGACGGTCGCCCCGGTAATTGCGCGCGGCATGGATCGCCATCATCTGGGCGTCCTTGCTGAACGGGTTGTCGACTTGCAAATCGCGGGCGGCGATCTGGGCCTGCAACCCGGCCTCGTCAATCAGCGATGTGCCTGTAACGCGGTTCATCCCCGCCACCAGTTCGCCCAGCGTATCGGCGACGACAAAATCCTCGCCGTGCTGCTTGAACGCTTCTACGGGGCCGGTCGCCTTGGCCCCGGCCAGTATCCGTTGGCGGATCACTTCGGACCATTTTGCCGAGGTGAAATCGGGGTTCTGTTCCGACCCCGAAAGCGCGAATTCCTTCTTGATCACCTTTTGGGTCAGGACGAACCAGCTGTAGTCAAACCCGGTCTTGAGAATCTCGCGCAGCGTGGCCAAGGTGTCAAAGCCCGGCAGGCAAGGAGGGGCGAGCCTGTTGCCTCGGGCGTCAAACCACATCGACGACGGACCCGGCAGGATCCGGATACCGTGATCCGGCCAGATCGGATCCCAGTTCTTGACGCCCTCGGTATAGTGCCACATGCGGTCGCCATTGATGACATGGCCGCCGGCGGCTTCGGTAATCGCGATCATCCGGCCATCCACATGTGCCGGGACCCCTCTGATCATGGTCGCGGGCGGCTCGCCCAGCCGATCCCGGGGCCAGACCTTGCGCACCAGATCAAAGTTCCCGCCAATCCCGCCAGAGGTGACGATCACCGACGGCGCGTGCAATTCAAAATTGCCGATCACATCGCGATTGGTACTTTGACCCCGCTCTGCGCTGTCCTCTGCGAGGATTTCGCCCGCGACGCCTTTGGCAGCGCCATTTTCCATGATGATGCCGCTGACCTGATGACGGAATTTCATCTCTATTAGGCCGTTTGCAACATGCTCGCGCACGCGGCGTTCAAACTGTTCCATCACGCCGGGACCGGTGCCCCACGTGATGTGAAAGCGTGGTACCGAATTGCCGTGGCCGGTGGCAAAGCTGCCCCCGCGTTCAGCCCAGCCGACGACTGGAAACCACCGCAGTCCCATACCATGCAGCCACGACCGCATGTCTCCGGCGGCGAAATCGACATAGGCCTCGGCCCATTTACGCGGCCAGGCATCCTCGGTCCGGTCAAACCCAGCGCTGCCCGCCCAGTCACTCGTGGCGAGCTCGCGGCTGTCCTTGATCCCCATGCGCCGCTGTTCGGGGGTATCGACCATGAATAGCCCGCCAAGCGACCAGAATGCCTGACCACCCAGAAATCTCTCGGGTTCCTGATCCAGTAGGATCACTTTCTTGCCGCGATCTCCCAATTCCGCAGCTGCCGCCAGCCCGGCCAGACCACCACCGACGATGATTGCATCCGCCATGCAAGACCTCCCCCTGTTTTCAGCAGCCTAGGGGTGGTCGAGGTGACGCGCAATGGCGCAGCAGGTGACAGGATCAGCCGTACCGTTCGGCGAAACGGCGCAGGATTTCACCTGGAACGGTTACCTGCGCGGCGTGGCAGGTATTGATCAACTCGTCGGCTTGTTCGGGCGGGAAATACCCGTGGTTGCGATAAACATGGATACGGCGTTCAAAGTCGCGCGCGTCTGCCTCGGGGTGAAACTGCGTCGCATAGACGTTGGTGCCATAGCGGATCATCTGGATCGGGCAGGGGGCGGATGCGATTAGATGAACACAGCCCGGCGGCAGCGCCTGCACCGCCTCCTTGTGGCCGACAAACGCTTGGAATTGGTCTGGCAGGCCACTGGTCAATGGATCGTCTGTCGCCTCTGACGTCAGGCTGCAATCAGAGGGGCCAACAGGCTCACCATACCGCGCCTTGCTGACGTCGCCGCCAAGATGATGCGCGAGGATCCCAAGCCCGTAACAACAGCCCATGAATGGGTGATCGCGTTCAGTAATGTTCGGCATCAATGCCAAGATTTGCGCCTCGATCCGCGCGTCCATTTCGGATTTCACCTCTGGCGCATCACTCACGCAACCCGGTCCGCCACCGACGACAACCCCGGCATAGTCGGTGACATCCAGCTCCGTGGGCAGCGCCTGACAATCCAGCCTCACCCGATGCGCGCGATCCTGTGTCAGTCCGCACTTGTCCAGAATCGCGGCAAATTCATCATCGGCGGCGTCGGTTTCGGGGCGCAGTTGCAGGATCAGAAAGCGTTTCATCATGATCGCCTAGAGCGCAAGAGGCCAGAACACAAGGATTGCCGGGATAGAGACCGCGATGATGATAATCTCCAGCGGTAGTCCCATGCGCCAGTAGTCACCAAACTGATAACCACCGGGGCCGAGAATCAGCGTGTTGTTCTTGTGTCCGATCGGGGTCAGGAACGCTGCCGATGCGGCTACGGCCACTGCCATCAGGAACGGATCGGGCGACACCCCAAGGGTTTGCGCCATTTGGATGCCCACCGGTGCGGCGACGATGGTTGTCGCCGTGTTGTTCAGAACGTCCGACAAGGTCATGGTCACGACCATCAAGACCGTCAGGACCGCCCAGGTCGGCAGGCCCTCCGTGAGATCGGTCAATGCCCCAGCGATGAGTTCTGTGCCGCCCGATGTCTCCAGCGCCGAACCCAGCGGGATCATCGACCCCAGCAAGACCACCACCGGCCATTCGATATGGTCATAGATCTCGCGGATCGGCAGGATGCGGGTCAGCACATAGGAAATGACCACAAGACCCAGGGCGATCGGCAAATAGAGCAGACCAAAACTTGCCGCGGCAACGGCGGCGGCGAACAGTCCGATGGCCAACCAGACCTTTTCATTTGCGGTCACGTTCAGGCCCCGCGCCGCGAGAGGCAGGCAACCCAGCCACTCGGTCACGTCGGCACCATGATCCCGCGGGCACAGCAGCAACAGGATGTCACCGGGCAGTATTTCAGTCTGCCGCACATGTCGGGTGATCCGGGAACCCTGTCGCGACACGCCCATCAAGATCGTACTCTGCCGCCATGACAGACCAACGCCCTGCGCGGTCTTGCCGGCGATCCGGGCGGTCTCGGGCACCACGACCTCGATGACCTCCAGCCCTTCGTTATCGGCGGTGAGCATTTCCTGCCGCTTTGTGTCAGAAAAATCGAGCTTTAACGCCGACCTGAATTCGTCGAGCGCTTCGGGTCTCGCCTCAAGGACCAAGGTGTCTTCCGCCGCAAGCAAGGCGTTGGCGGCACGGCCATAGCACCGCTTGCCATTGCGGATCAGCCCGATGATGGCGACATCCGACTTTTCCGCCGTCTCATAAAGTTCCGCCAGCCGTTTGCCGATATGTTCGGAATCCGGCGGCACGGTCAGTTCGGCGACATAATCCGCCAGACTCTCAGCACCGCCTGTGTCACTGTCCCGGTTCGGGATCAGACGCCAGCCAAACAGCGCGACAAAGGCAAGTCCCGCAATTGCAGCCACGCCACCGACAGGGGCAAAATCGAACATCCGGAACGGCTCACCCAGCGATTCCTGCCGGATTGCCGCGATGATGATGTTGGGCGGGGTGCCGATCAGCGTCACCATGCCCCCAAGGATGGTGGCAAAGGCCAGGGGCATCAGCGACAGGCCCGGATTGCGTTTGGCCTTGCGCGCGGTCTGGATATCGACAGGCATCAGCAGGGCGAGTGCCGCAACGTTGTTCATGAAGGCTGACAGAACCGCCCCGATCCCGCCCATCAGTGCGATATGCCCGCCAAGGGCGCGGCTGCTGTCAACCAACGTGCGGGTAATCAGGAATACCGCGCCGGAGCGCACCAGCCCGGCGGATACGATCAGAACCAGCGCCACCACCAAGGTGGCCGGATGCCCAAAGCCAGAAAACGCGTCATCCACCGGAACCACGCCTAGAACGACGCCTGCCATCAACGCCGAAAATGCCACCAGATCATAACGGAATTTCCCCCAGAGAAGCAGGGCAAAGACACCGCCAAACAAGGCGAAAAGGATGATCTGGTCGGTGGTCATTTGCGGAACTGCCCAATTGAACTGGTATTGCGCAAAGCCTATCGCAGGAACGAGCGGGGGGCAAAGCCGCTGTTCCAGTCACTGCCGGACGACCCTGCGCGTGAAACTTGCGCGATGGATTGCGATGCATCCCAGATGCAGAAACCTATAGTCCAGCTTGCTTCTATGGTAGCTGACGTACATTGCTCGGTCGGCGAATGGAAAAGTCGCGGACGAAGCTGCCGTTCGCTGCAAGCGGACCAATGTCGGGTTCGGTGAGCCTTTCAACAAACGATCCTTTTTGAACGCTGCCGAGATTAGGGTCAGGACTCATAGCCAATAGATGACGGTTGCCGCTAGCGCGATTGCGGAGAGGAAGACCTTCGGGCACCTGTCGTATCGGGTCGCGACCCGTCTCCAATCTTTCAACCTGCCGAACATGATCTCGATGCGATTGC